>CAIWGR010000726.1 GCA_903912275.1 uncultured delta proteobacterium | reverse complement strand
TGCTGCTGGTCATCTTCATGATCTCCACGCCCCTCATGGCCCCCAAGAACCAGATGAAACTTGTGGAGATGAACCTCCCCAAGACGACCAACAACCCAACGCCGATGCCGGCCGGCGCCAAGAAGCTGATCCTCTCCATCAGCCCTCGGCTCGAGGTCTTCGTCGGCGAAGAGAAGGTCTCCGACTGCAGCGCCGCCCTCACCGCGCCCGGCCCCGCCACCTACGAACCCTGCTTCGACGAGATCGAGCGCAAGCTCTCGCAGAACGCCAAACTCCAGGAAGACAAGACGCTCTACCTCATGGCCGATGCCGACATCCGCTACGGCTTTGTTGTCGGCGTGATGAACCGAATCCGCAAAGCCGGCGTTACCAACTTTGGCATGGTTACCAACCCGGGCTACGGCGCCGATGAGGCCCCGGCGGCGCCCGTGAAGAAGCCGACAAAGCGATGAGCGAACACCCCAAGTCAGCCGCAGAGCGACACGGCCGTACCGGCGCCGAGACAGCCACGGGCATCGTCCTGACGCTGCTTGCGCATGCGGTGGTGCTGGGCTTTGCACTGGTTGGCTCCATGAGTGAGCCGGCTGCGGCGCCCACCGCACCTGTCGTCATCGAGGCCGAGCTGCTCAAGTGGGGCGAGATCATGCCCAAGGACGGCCAGCTCCCCTGGATCGCCAATCCGGCCCCTGCCGAAAAGCCCGAGGAGCCCGAGCCCGTCAAGCCCGAGGAACCCAAAGAGGTTGCACCACCCGACGAGGAGACCGTCGCCCTCAAGCCGCTGCCCGAGGAGCCCAAGAAGCCCAAGAAGGAGACGCTCGAGCAGCAGCCCAAGAAGGACAAGCCCAAGGAAACCGTCACGGCGCCCTACCGCGGCGAGACCAACCCGCTCCGCCCCACCAACAACCTGCCTGTCATGGGTAGCAGCAGCGGCTTCCAGGGCGGCACCAGCCTCTCCGCTCAGGCCGTCGCCAACCAGATGGCCCGCATCACCGCGCAGCTCCAGCGTGCCCTTCGCGCCCCTGCCGGCATCCCGCCCGGCGAGTGCCGCACCCTCTCCGCTACCGTCTATGTCCGTGTCACCGTGCAGGGCCGCATCTCCACCTGCGACATCAAGTCGACCAGCGGAAATGCCCTGTTCGATGGGGCGGTTCGCACCATGTGCTCTCGCTACTCTATGGGGCAGAGCCGTCTCGACCTAAACTCCATCACCGACGCAGGACTGCGTTCCCAGATCGAGAAGTCGGGTTTCAACAGCCAAATCAAGTGCCAGTGAATTCATGAAACATGCCCGCTCCACCGCTCGACTTCTGCTCGCTGCTCTCGCTGCGATGCTCCTGCTCGTGGCCACGCCCGCCGCGGCACAGAACACCACCCCCGACCGTGCGCCGGAAGGTCTCACCACCATCGTCGTCCGCCCCTCCAGCTACGACGCGCTCACCAAAATCGCCGTCCCCGACACCTACAACCTCGGTGATACGGACCCACGCGGGCTGCAGGCCTCCATGGCCAAGACCATCCGCACCTGCCTCGGCATCGCCGGATTCTTCAATGTGCTCTCGCCCGACCGCTACTTCTTCGACAGCTCACGCGAAGGCATCACCGCCCCCTCCACCAACTTCACAAACTGGTACAATGTCGGCGCCCAGTTCGTCGTCAAAGCAGCCTTCAAGGTCGCAACCAACCAGGCCCGCGTTGAACTCAAACTCTTCGATGTGAACACCCAGAAGGAGGTCGATATCGGCTTCAAGGGGAGCACCGTCGGACTCGATGCAGTCGAGCCCGAGGTCTACCGCTTCATCAACCTCCTTATGAAGTATTTCACCGGCAACGAGGGCCTCTTCGGCACCCGCATCGCCTATGTCGCCCGCACCCGCGGCTCCAAGCAGGTCTTCGTCAC
>CAIWGR010000725.1 GCA_903912275.1 uncultured delta proteobacterium | reverse complement strand
GCCAGAGCGGGGTGGTCGTCACCAGCAGCGTCGACGACAGCACGCTCGTCGTCTCCAGCGACAGCATCCAGCTCCAGAAGTGGAGCGCCAGCATCAGCCCGCCCAGAACCGCCGCCTGCCAGCCTGCCCGCGACAGCCGCGGCATACGCCGAAGTTGCACCGCCCAGAGGATCAGCGTGGAGAGCGCCACCCGCCAGAAGGCCGTCACCACCGCCGGCGCATCGGCCAGCCGAACCCAGAGCGCCGCACTCGAGATCGCAAGCAGCGCCGCGACGAGCACGACCGCTGCGAGCAGGCGGCCGGGAGCAGTGGGAGCAGGGGAAGACAGCGGCAGCACCGAGGCAGGAAAAGTCTGACCAAGCCACTAGCCATTTTCGCCCATCCGATCGAGGTGCCCATCACTTCTCCATGACAGCAGCGCGCACCCCGTGCTACACCTCCAGAGCGCGCCTTCGCGAGGCGCTCCAACTTTTTTCATCGCGCGCGGCAACATCGGCCCGCAGACGACGATAACTGTAGAGGAGCCTCTCCGAATCAACGCTGAAGGACCGTGGTGGTTGCTTCATCGGAGCGGCAAATCTGTGTGGAGGTCATCGTGTCTGCATCGCTCAACAAGGTCATGATCATTGGTAATCTGGGGCGCGACCCCGAGCTTCGTACCACCGAGGGTGGGCAGAGCGTCGCGACCCTCAACGTCGCCACCACGGACACCTGGGTCGACAAGTCCGGCAACAAGCAGGAGCGCACCGAGTGGCACCGCGTGGTTGTCTGGGGTCGCCAGGGCGAGAACGCCGCGAAGTACCTCAAGAAGGGCCGCAGCGTCTACGTCGAGGGCCGCATCCAGACCCGCGAGTACACCGACAAAGAGGGCGTGAAGAAGTATGCGACCGATGTCGTCGCAGACACCGTCCAGTTCCTCGGCGGCGCAGCCGGCGGTGGCGATAGCGAGGGTGGCGGCGGCTACGGCGGCGGCAACCGTGGCGGTGGCTACGGTGGTGGCGGCGCAGCCGGCGGTGGTGGCGCTCGCAGCGGCGGTGGCGGCGGTGGTCGCACCAACACGCAGACCGAGGACGACGCTCCCGCCCGCGACCAGGGCGGCGCCGGCGGTGGCAACTTCAACGACGACGACATCCCGTTCTAGCCCCGGGCCGGCCCACCGGGCCTGCCTCGCCTGAGACAAAACGAAGCGCCCCCGATGAGCCTTGCGGCCCGTCGGGGGCGTTGACGTTCGGGGCCCTCCGCACGGGGAGGGCAGGCCGCTACTTGAGCGCGGCGGTGAGCTCGGGGACCGCCTTGAAGGCGTCGGCGACCAGGCCGTAGTCCGAGATCTGGTAGATGGGTGCCTCGCCATCCTTGTTGATGGTGACGATGACCTTGGAGCCCTTCATGCCGGCAAGGTGCTGAATGGCGCCCGAGATCGCGACAGCGAAGTAGAGGTTGGGGGCAACGATCTTGCCCGTCTGGCCAATCTGCCAGTCGTTGGGCGCGTAGCCCGAGTCGACGGCCGCGCGCGAGGCGCCAACGGCACCGCCGATGAGGTCGGCGAGCTCCTCGAGCATCTTGAAGGCCTCGGCCGACTTGAGGCCACGACCACCGGCAACGATGGCGGCTGCGTCGGTGAGCTCGGGGCGGCTCGACTTGACCTGGTCGAAGCTGAGGAACTGCGTGTTCTCGGGGGCGGCGAAGCCGAGCGAGATGGTCTCGATCGGGGCGGCCGCGCCGGCAGCGGGCGCGTCAAAGTTGGTCGTACGGACCGAGACCGCGGTGATGGCCGAGGTGGAGGTCTCGCGGGCGATGAGGTTGCCGGCCCATACGGGCCGCTTGTAGGCCACGGCGCCGTTGTGGGAGAAGACCTCGATGGCGTCGGAGATCATGCCGGCGTCCATGCGGGCGGCGGCGCGGGGGAGGAAGTCCTTGCCCGTGGTCGAGGCGGGGGCCGCGACGATCGAGGCG
>CAIWGR010000724.1 GCA_903912275.1 uncultured delta proteobacterium | reverse complement strand
CCGGAGCTGATCGCCACGCCGCGGGAGATGTCCTTGCCGGGCACCATCACGCCTTGAATCGACTCCGAGTTGGTCCGCACATAGGTGCCCAGCGTGTCGGAAACGTTGGCGAGCGACCCGCGGTCTTTGCACTCAGCGAGCAGCTTCACGGTGCCGAGCACGCCGGCAGCGAAGATGACCTGCTTGGCGCGGAGCGTCTTGCGGCTGAAGCCGAGCCAGCCCGTGGGCGCGGTCACGACCTCGTAGCCGGCTGAGCCGTCGCGCCTCCCGGTTGCATCGGGGAGTGGCCTGACGTCGCGCACCTTGGTGTCTGGGATGACCTCCGCGCCGAGCTTCTCAGCGAGGTAGAGGTAGTTCTTGTCGAGCGAGTTCTTGGCGCCGACGTTGCAGCCGATCATGCAGGCGCCGCAGAAGTTGCAGCCGGTGCGGGCCGGACCTTCGCCACCGAAGTAGGGGTCTGCGACCTCCTTGCCGGGCTCTCCGAAGAAGACGCCGACGGTGTGCTTCTTGAAGCTGTCTCCCGTGCCCATGTCGTCGAGGACCTCTTTGAGCGCCTTGTCGGACTCGAAGATGGCGGGCGGCTCGTGGGAGCCAAGCATGCGACGGGCCTCTGCGTAGTAGGGGGCCAGTTCGGCGCGCCAGTCGGGGCCGAGCTCCTTCCAGCGGGGGTCGTTGAAGAAGCCGTCGAAGGGCTCGAGGTGGGTGTTGGCATAGACAAGCGAGCCGCCGCCGACGCCGGCGCCGTGGAAGATGACGACATCTTTGAAGGTGGTGATGGAGAGGATGCCGTGCATGCCGAACATGGGCGCCCAGATCGACTTCCAGAGGTTCCAGTTGCTCTTGGCATATTCGCCCGTCACGAAGCGCCGGCCCTGCTCGATGACCGCGACTTTGTACCCCTTGCTCGCCAGCCGGTAGGCGGAGACGCTGCCGCCGAAGCCCGAGCCGATGATGATGTAGTCGTAGGTGGTATCGGACATGGTCTCTCCCAGGCGCCGGGGCGGTGCTCGAAGGAGCCGAGCTAGGCACTGTGAGCCTACTTGTGAACCGAACGCTGACAACATTCCTTGCGCTCCGAAGCGGTGACGCGCCGCGCCATCAGCAAGGCTCACCGAGGTGCTCGGTGGCAGCCCGTGCAAGTTGGCGCAGTCTGCAAAAGGGGCTAGGGCCGCGTGTCGCTTGTGTGACTCTTTTGAAAGAGGTTTGAAATGTCCCGATCCCTCGTGCGCTCTCTGCTCTGTCTGCTCGCCGGACTGACCCTCTCTCTGGCGGCCTGCGGCGACGACGCCAAGACCAGTGCCGTAGCCGACACCGACACCGGCACGGCCGACGGCTCCGGCGACGGTTCGGGCCTTGCTGACACCAGCGAGACCGACGGCTCCGGCTCCGGCGAAGACACAACCGCTGATGTCTATCCGACGGTCTCCTGCACGGCCGACCGCGACTGTCCTGAATTCGGGCTCTGTGTCGATAGCCTCTGCCAGGCCGCTCCGACCTGCCGCGCCCTCGACGACTGGCCGAAGTGCGAGCGCCTCCTCAACGCCATCAAGCCCGACCTCGGCCGCTTCGCCGCCTGCGTGAACAAGGTCTGTCGCGTCCGCTGCACGCTCGACACGGAGTGCCGTGACGGCGAGACCTGCACCGACTTCGGCGAGTGCGTCCCCTTCACCGGTGAAGTGACCGGCGAGGCGCCGGGCGGCGATGTGCCGGGCACCTTCCGCGCCGGCTTTGGCAACACGCTGATGAACTTCCCCATCGGCACAGAGATGGGCGGCTTCGGCGAGCGCGCCGCCTTCGAAGACGGCCGCTACGCCACCACCCTCCGCGCCTCCGTCGGCGAGACGCAGGGCCTCTTCGCCAAGACCATGGTCATCGACAACGGCAGCCGGCAGCTCATGTTCATCCGGCTCCCCGTCATCTTCATCGATGCCGCCTTCCACGAGGCCATCGCACGCCACCTGCAGGAGCGCACGGGCAAGGACTGGCGCGACAGCCTGGTCATCTCGACCACCCACACCCACTCCGGCCCCTGCCGCCACTGGCACATGCCGACCGACAACGCAGCCCCCATCGGCGCCTTCGGCATCGGCAACTTCCACCAGCAGTTCTTCGACTGGCTCATCGAGTCGACCATCCAGTCGGCTGACGCCGCACTCGACGACCTGCGCCCCGCCAAGTTCGGCGCCAAGATTGTCGAGGCCTACGACACCGACGACCAGGTGGGCCGCGACCGCTGGAACCAGACCCCCCACTTCGATGACAACCGCGCCCTGCTCTTCAAGGTGGCCGAGCTCGACGGCCGCACCCGCGGCGTGCTCTTCTCCTTCGCCGCGCACGGGACCCTCAACGGCGCAGACTATGTGACCGGTGACGCCCTCGGCGGCGCAGAAGAGGAGCTCGGCTACGCGCTCAGCGCCGATGCCGGTGCCAATGTTCACACCATGTTCTTCAACCAGAACTCCGGCACCATGAGCCCTGCCGGCGACTTTGGCGGCCAGTCGTTCCCCGCCTCCGCAGAGCGGCTCGGCCAGGCCTTCGCGCAGAAGGTGAAGGGCGAGCTCGATGCGCTCGAGACCAAGACCGACGTGGAGCTCGACGGCCTCACCTACCGCTTCCCCGTTACCTACGACCTCCTTGGCTACGCCCGCGGCGAGTTTGCCTCGACGCCGCCCCGCCCCTTCGGCGGCGAGTACCACTACGGCGGCCTCTCCTGCGTCGACGGCCAGCGCCCGACCAACGACGAGGACCCCACCACCTACCAGCGCACCGACCACCTCGTCTGCTCGGCGGCCCTACACTTCCTCGTCTTCAACCGCCCGCCCACCATGCTGCTCCGTTCGCAGATCACGGCGCTCAAGGTCGACGGCCTCACGCTGGTCACCATGCCCGGCGAGCTGGCAGAAGAGCTCTCCTGGGATGTGCTCCAGAAGGCCAAGAACGTGCTCGGTATCGACCCGCTCACCGCCTGGACCTTTGGCTACGCGCAGGACCATTTCTTCTACCTGCTGCCCACCAACCTCCGCGGCGAGAAGCCCCCCTTCCCGGGCTTCGTGGACGACTACGCGCCGGATGACTTCCCGGAGTATACCTTCTCCTTCCTGCAGGGCGGCTACGAGAGCACCGTGAGCCCCTGGGGCCCCAAGCTCGGCGACTACATGCGCGACCGGGCGGTGGATGCCATGAAGATGCTTGGCGACCGTACCGCAACGCCCGGCGTGACGGCCGGCCTGCCGAGCCAGTTCACCCACGTGGAAGAGGAGCCCTTCCCCATCGACACGACCCCGGTCGACCGGGTCGGTGTCATCCTTCAGGACATGCCCGAGACCCTCGAGCGGCTGCAGCCAGCCGAGTTCGCCTGGGTCGGCGGCGATCCCGGCGCCGAGATGCCGCAGGCCCCGCTGGTCATCCTCCAGAAGCTCGGCAGCGATGGCGTGACCTTCGAGAATGTCATCCTCCCCGACTACACCACCTACTCCAACCGCTCGAGCCGCTTCCTCACCCGTATCCGCCAGCCGGACGAGGTGGAGTGGCAGTGGGTTGTGCGCTGGGAGGAGCTCTACAACTTCCCCACCGGCACCTACCGCTTCTATGTTTCGGGCAAGTACCTCTCCTCCCTGACCGACACGACGCTCACCCCCTACGTCATCAACAGCAGGCCCTTCGAGCTGCTCCCGACGGGCGTGAATGTGACGGCGGCGCAGAGCGGCAACACCATCACCGGTACCCTGAGTTACGACGCTGACGCACAGATGAACTTCTCGCTCAACAATGCTGCCGACCCGGGTGCGGTCGCGGGTAACTACCGTCTTCGCAACGGCTGGACGCCCTCGGGCTCCGAGCCGCCCGCCGTTGCGGGCACCGATCTGAACGCTGAGAACATCAGCGTGAGCCTGCGGCAGGGAACCTCTGCGGCCGCGCTTCCGGCCGGCGCAATCACACTGGCGACAGCCGGCCAGGACGGCGGTCCCCGCCGCCCCGTCACCACCTACAACATCGATACCTCGACGCTCTCGGGCGGCGATTGGACGGCGGAAATCACCGTCACCGACCTGCACGGCAATTCGGGCACGACCACCCTCTCCATCACCATCCCCTAGTCTGCCGCCCCGCGGGGCCGTTCCCCCTGTGGAATTGTGCATCTCGTTGATGCGCATCAGCAGCCTCTCTGCTCTCCTTTTCATCGCCGCTTGCACCACCGAGTTCTGCCTGCTCGACAACTGCTGCGCCCAGACCATCGCGGTCTTCAGCTAAGGCGCTCGCGGGGGAGCAGGAGACCCGTTCCGGTCTCCGCTTCCCCTCCGCACTCCTGCCGATACGGTCGGTGAAGGCCTAGCCCTTGTCTTCTGCGTCGGTCGCTCCAACGCGACCGGAGGACTGGTCTTCGGCCATGTGGCAGAGCTTGTACTTCTTCGTGCTTCCGCACCAGCAGGCATCGTTGCGGCCGAGGGTCGCGACGAACTTGGGCGGCGGCGGGAGCTCCACGGGCGCCGCAACCTCGGCCTGGGCAACGGGCAGGGCCGGCATCGCAACCGGAGCGGGTCGGGGGGCCGGCCGCTGCTGCTGGATGCTGATGGAGAGGTCAGTCCGCATGATGACCCGGGTGATCTCCACCTGGGTTTCGGCGACCAGCGCCGTGAACTGCTCGAAGCCCTCCTTCTTGTAGATCTGCTTGGGGTCGCGCTGGGCGTAACCGTGCAGACCGACCGACTCGCGCAGCGCCCGCATCCCCTCGAGCTGATCGACCCAGCGGCGATCAATCTCAATGAGGTAACGCTCGCGTGCGAACTCGAGGAAGACCTCCTTGGGGGTCATCGGCGTGTAGTCTGGGTCGTCGGCGAACCGCTCGTTGATGAAGGCTGCACGGTCGGCCGCGGCCTCGCACTTGGCGTTGTAGGCCTGTTTGACACGGCGCCAGAGGAACTCCTCCGCCTCCTGCCGGGCGCGCGGGATCGCCTCCTCCTCGGTCTCGACGCCGAAGACATCCTTGAGCTCGCGAACGAGGCCGGAGTAGTCGCGCTCGTCGAGGCGGGCGTCGGGGTTGGCGTAGTGCTCGAGCAGCTTGCGGACGGTGTCTTCGAGCGCGTCGAGGACAAGCTCCTCGAGGTTCTCCTTGTGAAGCACCTTGCGGCGCAGCGCGTAGATGGTCTTGCGCTGCATATCCATGACATCGTCGTACTCAAGCAGATGCTTGCGCATGTCGAAGTTACGGCCCTCCACCCGCTTCTGCGCGCCCTCGATGGAGCGCGAGACCATGCCCGACTCGATGGGCAT
>CAIWGR010000723.1 GCA_903912275.1 uncultured delta proteobacterium | reverse complement strand
GCGACGGCGCCACCGTTGGTGCAAGAGGTGCAGTGGATGTCGGCCGTGTTGGTGGTCTCCGTCAGCACGAGCTGGAAGGTCGCCGGCGTGCCGCCGAAGGTGTAGTCATCCACGCCGTTGTAGGTGACAATGAACTTCCGGTTGGGGGCGCTGCCCGTGGTCGCGTAGGTGATCGTTCCTGTGCTGCCAGGATCGAGGTCGCCCCACCACATCGCGATCAGGTTGTTGGGCGTGCCTGTGGACGGAATGGCGCTCCGGCTGAAGGCGGCGGAGGTCGGCGCATTGAAGGAGGCCCAGCCGTTCGAAGAGACATAGATGTTGGTGAAGCGGTTGCCGAAGAAGTTAAAGCCGAAACCAAGCGGGATGGCGCCGGAATAGGTCTCGTCGGTCAGGGTCGCGCCGGTGGAGGTCGTGACTTCGACCGCGTTGGGGCTGACGGTCTCGGGGGCAAACGGGATGGTCGCCGAGGTGAGGTTGGCGGTGGGATTGCAGACCTGGTTCACACAGGAGAGGTTGCCCGCGCAGACGTCGCCCGTCGCGCCGAGGCAGAAGCCTCCGGCGCATTGGCCGGTAATGCAGTCGGTGCCGACGGTGCAGATCTTGTCGCCGACGCAGGAGGCGCCACAGACGCCGCCGCAGTCAACATCGGTCTCGCCAGCGCCGATGGCGCCGTCGGAGCAGGTTGTGGGCGCGCAGATGCCGCCCTGGCAGAGGGTGCTGGTGCAGTCGGTGTTGTCGACGCAGGAGATGCCGTTGGCGAAGGCAGCGATGCCCTCGTCAACGCGGAGGTCGCAGTCGTCGTCGAGACCATTGGCGAGCTCCGCCATGTTGGTGACGACGCTACCCGTGAAGGTGAAGGAGGCGCCCGTCGTCTGGAAGACCCAGTCGCGGGAGATGGCCGCCTCGGGCGAGCCGGCAAGGCCGAGATTGCCGTAAGACCAGATGCCCAGACCGGAGGGGAGGCCAGGCGACGAAGCTGCACTGTTGAGCACCGGGTTTGCGAGCGGCGTCGTAAGGCTGTCGAGCCGCACGTAGACATCTGTCCGGGTGCGGTCGGCGTAGAAGGAGCGAAGCGTAACGTTGGCGCAGAGCGAGGGCACCGTGTCGTAGGGCGCGGCGCAGGCGCCGTTGCGCGCCTGGCTCTCTGTTACGAGCTCAAGCGTGTTCGCGGGGCCGGTGCCGGGAACACCGTCCTGGACGATGCTCAGGACGCAGAGCTGCTGCTCACGCGCCATCAAACCGAAGCCCTCAACGGGCTCTGCGGCCGGTTTGACGGAGTCGATGACAAACTGGGTGCCGTCGTAGTGGCCCTTGAAGTCTGCAAGCCGGACCTCTCCGCTCCGCAGGTTCGCTGTGCCTACCGGGGTAGGTGTCGAAGCATCGGGTGCGACAATACCGCCATCGGGCGCTGTCGCGACCGGCGTCGTTTGGCTCTCCAACTCGGGAGAGCTCGTGTCACAACCTACCAGGGTGAGCGATACTAGGCCGATTGCCGTTCCTGCTCGAGACAACGAAAGAATCCACGGACGCATGCAAACCTCCAATCAGGGCAGTTTCGGTCACCCTAGCCTTTCGCGCTAGTGATGGTTGCGGCAGTCGTCAAACCGTCGAGAGACGATTTTGTGACAGTTTTTCTGAACTATTCCCG
>CAIWGR010000722.1 GCA_903912275.1 uncultured delta proteobacterium | reverse complement strand
GTCGTCGAAGGGCTTCTGCTCGATCGCCTCGAGCCGGATGAGGTGGATGCCGAACTGCGAACGGACGGGGCCGGAAACCTCGGTCGGCTTGAGTCGCTGCGCCGCTGCCTCATAGTTCGGATCGAGCGAGCCGATGTCGAACCGGCCCACGCGACCTCCCGTCCGCGCCGTTGCATCCACATTCGTCTCGGCTGCGAGGCTCTCGAACGAGGCGCCCGCCTTCAGCCGCTGCTCCAGCGCACCGATGCGCGCCTCCGCCGCAGCCACGTCAGGAGCCGGCGCATCGGGCGGGAGCGAGACGAAGATGTGACTCGTCGTCATCCAGGTCTCAACCAGCCCGTTCGGATAGATCCAGCTGAGCATCTCGTCGACCTCGCCATCGCTCACAGCGATGCGCGGAAGAACCTCCGACTGGATGAGCCTCACCCGCAGCAGCTGCGCGCGCACATAGTCGGCAAAGTCTTCGATTGTGATGCCCTGCTCGGCGAGCGCCGTGCGGAAGGCATCCTCTTCGAGCCGCATGCGTGTGCGCTGCTCAGCGATGTGCTGCTGCACCTCCTCTTCGCTCACCGACAGGCCGATCCGCTTGGCCTGCTCGGCAAGCACCTGGTTGTCCACGAGGGTAGCAAGCACCTCGCTGGCCACGGCGCTGCGCCCCTCCGGGGTCTGCAGCCGGCGCCGATCGACGGCCTCCATCTGCACAAAGAGCGGCAGCGTGCGCGCCACATCACTCTGGGTCACGATCTGGTTGCCCACCTTGGCGACGATCCGGTCGATGATGTCGGCACGGGCCGCCACCGGCAACGCGAAGGTCACAAGCACTGTCAGACACCACCGGGCCATGCGCATCGTCACTCTCCACCACTTCCGGAGCCATCCCACGCAGCAGGAGATGCTGCGGGGTTGGCGAACGGTGCCTTCAAGGCTTTCTCGTCTGCCGTCAACTCCAGCATCGTCAGAACACCGCGCGGACCTTCGGCCAGCCCTGCGGCCTCGTACCGCCGCGCGACCATGGAACCCGCTGCTGGCTCCTTTGCAAGCGCCGTCCGGGCTTTGGTGAGCGCCGCCACGGCGGCGGCATCCACCTTCGCCGGCTGTTTGCCAGCGAGCTCTGAGAGCCAGGCTGCAGCGGCCGCTGCGCGGCCATCGCGGACGGCCCGCTCCACCACAATCGGACGGGCTGCGTCGAGGCCGCCCGACAGCGGCGCGATGACGCGAATCAGCTGCACCATCTCCCAGCCGCGGGCGGTGCGGTAGATCGGAGAGACGCGTCCGGACTTCGGCAGTGCAAAGAGCGCATCGCTCAGGGCCGCATTCGTCGTCGCGCCATCGGAAGCCCGTGCGACAGGGCCGGTCGCACAGTCGGTCGCCTGCGCTGCTGGATCGGTCGACCGCGCGCGGCAGACCTCGACGAAAATCTCGTCGTCCAGCTTCGACGTCTCGCGGCGCATACGCACCATCTCTGCCCTTGCGGAGGCGGCCGCTTCGGCGGTCGGCAGCACAATCACCCGCGCCTCACGCAACTCAGGGCCGACATCACCCGAACCGTCGAAGGCTGCACGCACCGCGGCCTCCGAGAGCCGCTGCTCACCCACCGCATCCATCCCCACGCGACGAAGCTGCCAGTCGGCGGGCAGCAGCCGGAGCAGAAGCCGCTCTTCGTAGTCGCCTACCAGCCCGGCAGCCGTCGCCGCATTTGCCATGAGCTCCACCTGCAGCATGCTCCGCAACAGCGACGAACGCTGGCTCGGTTCACCCATGCGGAGCGCCGCCGTCTCCGAGAGGAGCTGGCCGCGCACTTCGAGTTCGCGCGAGCCGATGGTCCGCCCGTTTACCTCCAGCAGCGGAAGATCCTCTTCGAGCGTCTCGGCCGCCTCCACCTTCGACGACGCAGCGGCCACAACCCGCTCCCCCGCCTCGCCGGGCGCCCGCGCTGGCGCACAGGCCGCGAGCAAAATCGGCAGCAGCGCTACGAGGCGTCGCGTGCGCATCGCGCAACCTCACGCGAGACGAGCAGGGCCGTTTCCATCAGGTTGACGCTCTCGCGACCCTGCAGCTTGCGGACCAGGATGAGGCCCGGACGAACCTCATACTGACCGCGCGTCGAGGAGATGAGGGCCATCACTTTTTCTGGCGACAGCGTGGTCTCCGGGAGCAGCTCCACGACGATCGCCTTGGGCCCGACCTCAATCTGTTTCGCGACGATCTGCTTCATGATGAGCTTCACAAGAACGAGGTCGCGCAGGTGCTCAACATTGACGGGCACCGGGCCGTAGCGATCCTGCATCTCGTCCATGACATCGTAAACCGTGGCAGAATCGGGAGCAAGGCTGAGCCGCTTGTAGAAGCTCAGGCGCTGGCCGATGTCCTCCACGTAGTCCTCGGGCACGAAAGCCGCGACGGGGATCTTCACCTCGGGCTCCACCGACTTCTGCGTCGGCTCACCCGACAGTTCGCTCACCGCCTCTGCCAGCAGCTCACTGTACAGCTCAAATCCGATGGCCTCGATGTGACCGTTCTGGTCATCGCCGAGGATGTTGCCCGCACCGCGCATGTCGAGGTCGTGCTGCGCAACGGCCATGCCCGAGCCAAGCTCGGAGTGCTCCATGAGCACCTCGAGCCGCCGCTTGGAGTCGGGCGGCAAGCGGCCCGGATCGGGGACGAGAAGGTAGCAGTAGGCGCGGTCGCTGCCTCGGCCCACCCGTCCGCGGAGCTGGTAGAGCTGCGCGAGACCGAACTTGTCGGCATGGTTGATGAACATCGTGTTGGCGGTCGAGATGTCGATGCCCGACTCAACAATGGTCGTGGAGATGAGCACATCGATGCGGTGGGCGATGAAGTCCATCATCACCTTCTCGAGCTCGTCATCCTTCATCTGTGCGTGGCCGATGCCCACGCGCGCCTCCGGCACCATCCGCCGAATCTCGTCGGCCAGGCCGTAGATGGTATCGACCCGGTTGTGCACGAAGTAGACTTGGCCGCCGCGCGCCAGCTCCTGCTCGATGCCCTCGCGCACGACAGAGTCGCGGAAGCGCGCCAGATGGGTCCGCACCGACAGCCGGCCGGGCGGCGGCGTGGTGATGATCGACAGGTCGCGGATGCCGAGCAGCGACATCTCGAGCGTGCGCGGGATGGGCGTAGCGGTCATCGTCAAGACATCGACGGTGGAGCGGAGCTGCTTGAGCCGCTCCTTGTGCTGCACGCCAAACCGCTGCTCCTCGTCGATGATGAGCAGGGCCAGATTGGGGATCTCCACATCCTTCGAGATCAGCCGGTGGGTGCCGATGACGATGTCGACCTTGCCCTCCGCGGTGGCTGCCAGAATGGCCTTCACCTCCTGAGGCGTCCGGAACCGGGAGAGCGCCTCGATGCGGGCACCCGTCTCGCTGAGCCGACGGCGGAAGGTGTTGAGGTGCTGCTCGCAGAGCACGGTCGTCGGAACCAGGATGGCCACCTGCTTGCCGTCGCAGACCGCCTTGTAGGCGGCACGGATCGCCACCTCGGTCTTGCCGAATCCCACGTCGCCGCAGAGCAGCCGATCCATGGGCTTGTTGGACTGCATGTCGGAGAGCACGTCGTCGATGGCCCGCGCCTGGTGCGGCGTCTCCTCGTAGGGGAACGAGGCCTCGAACTCGTGGTACATCGAATCGGGCGCCGAGAAGGCAAACCCCTCGCGCGTGGCACGCTCCGCGTAGAGCCGGATCAGCTCCTCGGCCACATCGGCGAGCGCAGCCTTGATGCGTCCCTTCGTCCGCTCCCAGGTGGAGCCGGAGAGGCGGTCGAGCCGAGTGAAGGTCGACGAGCCCGTGTAGCGCTGTACCTTCGAAAGCCGATAGACGGGGATGTGAATCCGGTCGCCCTCCGCGAACTCGAGCGTCAGGAAGTCGTTCTCGATGTCGCCGACCGCGAGCCGCGTCAGACCCGCATACTTGGCGACGCCGAAGTCCACATGGACGACAAGGTCGCCCACCTCGAGCTCCTTGAACGAGGCGACCGCGGTGGCCTCGTGCATTTGCTCGCGGCCGGAGCGGCGCATCGCCTTTCCGAGCAGCTCGCGCTCGGTGATGACAGCCAGCGCACGTGAGGG
>CAIWGR010000721.1 GCA_903912275.1 uncultured delta proteobacterium | reverse complement strand
GCGATGATGGCCTGGGCATGACCCGCGACTACGAACGGGTTGCGGCCACCCTCGGTAGCGCCCGCTCCTGGGAGCATGTCACGCTCGAGGCGGGGGCAGGCTACGCCGCGTTCGGTTACGCTGCCGACAGTGGGCGGAGTTGGCACGGGCCAACCGCCTCGCTCAGTCTCAGCTATGCTCCCAGTGAAGCCGTCACGCTCAGCGCCTCCTACGAGCCGTCGCTCCGCATCAGTGCGGAGACCCCCTTCTTGCTGACCGAAAGTCTCACGCAGGCGACGAGCGCAAAGCTGCAGTACGATGGCGGGCGGTGGGTCACCTCGGTGTCCGGCTCGGCAACGGCCTCCTCCGCAGGCTCCGACGCCTCCGGCGGTGGGGACTACCTCCACGAGACGGTCGAACTCACGATTGGCGGACTCCTCTGGGGAGATGCTGTGGGGCGACTCAGTGGCGTGCTCCAGCGCGTCGTCTACGAGGGCGCCGGCTCGGTCGTGGAGCTTGCGGTCGAAGACGAGGATCGCAACCAGGTGAGCGTTGCCATCGAGCAACCGCTTGGCCGCGGCTGGGGCGTCGAGGGTCGCTACCAGCGCTACCTGCAGCGCCTGGGAGCAGAGAGCTCGGACAAAAACGATTTCGAGCGCCACATCGCCTTTGTGGGGCTGTCGTGGCGCTCGGAGCCGGAGGGCGCGGAGCCCTAGCGCTTGCGGCGGTTGTGGTCGAGGACGGCCTTGCGGATACGGATGCTGGTCGGGGTAACTTCGACCAGCTCGTCGTCGTCAATCCACTCGAGCGCAGACTCAAGCGTGTGCAGCCGGGCAGGAACGAGCGTCAACTTCTCGTCGGCGCCGGCCGAACGGATGTTGGTGAGCGCCTTCTTGGTGCAGGGGTTGATAACGAGGTCGTTCTCCTTGGCGTGCTGACCGATGATCTGGCCGCCGTAGACGTTCTCTGCCGTGCCCATGAACATGAGGCCGCGGTCCTGCAGGCGATAGAGCGCGTAGGCGGTGGTGTCGCCCGGCTCGAGGGCGACGAGCGCGCCGTTGGCACGACCGCCGATGTCGCCACGGAAGGGGGCATAGTGGTCGAAGTTGGAGTAGAGCACGCCGGTGCCGCGCGTGTCGGTGAGGAACTCGCTGCGGAAGCCGATGAGGCCGCGCGACGGGATGAGGTACTCCATGCGGCACATGCCTTCGCCCGAGGGCTCAAGCACCTTGAGCTCGCCCTTGCGCATGCTGAGCTTGTTGATGACGGTGCCCTGGTAGTCTTCGCCGCACTCGACGACGACGATTTCCATGGGCTCGAGCGTGTGGCCCTTCTCGTCCTTCTTGAGGATGACCTTGGGCTGCGAGACGGCGAGCTCGTAGCCCTCGCGGCGCATGCGCTCGAGGAGGACCGACAGGTGGAGTTCGCCGCGGCCCGAAACCCGGAAGGTCTCTGCAGACTCGGTGTCTTCCACGCGAAGCGAGACGTCGGCCTCGAGCTCGCGCATGAGCCGGTCACGGATGTGTCGGCTGGTGACAAACTTGCCCTCGCGGCCTGCGAAGGGCGAGGTGTTGACCATGAAGAGCATGCTGATGGTCGGCTCGTCGATTTCCATGGCGGGCAGCCGCTTGGTGCCGTCCGGTGCGCCGATGGTGTCGCCGGGCAGGACGGTGTCCAGGCCTGCGATCATGATGATGTCGCCGGCCTTGGCCTCGCTGGCCTCAACCCGCTCGAGGCCCTGGAAGCGGACAATCTTCGAGATGCGGCCGAAGCTGTTCACATCGTTCTGGCCGAGGACGGCCACGCGCGAACCGACGGTGACGCGACCGTCATAGACGCGACCGACGGCCAGGCGACCGACGAAGGCGTCATAGGAGAGCGTGGCGACCTGCATGCAGAAGGGGGCGTCGACGTCGGCGTCGGGTGCCGGCACCGACTTGATGATGCGCTCGAAGATGGGGCGCATGTCGACGGCCGGCTCCTTCGGATCGTTCATCGCGTAGCCCTGCTTGGCAGAGGCGTAGATGACCGGGAAGTCGAGCTGCTCATCCGTAGCCTTGAGGGCAACGAAGAGGTCGAAACACATGTTGAGAACCTCGTCGAGGCGGGCGTTCGGGCGGTCAATCTTGTTGATGACCACGATGGGCTTGAGGCCCAGCGCCAGCGACTTCCGGAGCACGAAGCGGGTCTGGGGCATGGGCCCCTCGACGGCGTCAACCAGCAGGAGGACGCAGTCGACCATCTTGAGGACGCGCTCGACTTCGCCACCGAAGTCGGCGTGTCCAGGTGTGTCGACGATGTTGAAGGTGAAGATGTCGCCGCTGTCGGCCTTGTAGTTCACCGGGGTGCACTTGGCCAAGATGGTGATGCCGCGCTCACGCTCCTGGTCGTTGCTGTCCAT
>CAIWGR010000720.1 GCA_903912275.1 uncultured delta proteobacterium | reverse complement strand
GAAGAGGTAATTCCGCTCCGTCGCAACAAACACGGGCGCGGCCGCACTCAGCTTCTTCCGCTCCGCCACGTACCCGTCGAGCTTGGCTCGCAGCGCCTTTACAATCGGAGGCTCCGCCGCACCCGCCGCAGGCTTCGGCAACGATGCCAACTGCCCTTCGGTCGTCGCGATGATCTGGTCCAGCCGCTTCCGCTCCGCCTCGCTCCCCACCCGGGCATTCTTCCACGGCCCGCTGCCGCTACCAACCAGCTTTAGCCGGCCAAAATTCCGCCCCTGGTCATAGGCCTCCAGCGTCACAGCGCTTCCAAGCTGCTCGCTCTCGTCTGTCTCCCTCGGATCCTTTCCGATGATAACAAAGTCCACACCGGCAAGCCCATCGAGCTGCTGCCGCGCGGCAACGATGTCGCCCGAAAAGAGCACCGCCACCGCCGTCGGAGCCTCCGCCGCAGGCAGCCGCTTCAACGCCTGTAGCGAAGCCTCTATCCCGGCCTTCGCCGGCCCGGCCTTGAGCTCCGCCACCGCTGCAATCGACTCCGGCGGAGTTACTCCGATGAGCGCAATCCGCTCGGCGCCAACGGTGAGCGCGAGGTAGGGCGGACCAACCGGAGCGCCCGATGCGAGCGTCACATTCGCAGCCAGCACCTCCACCTTGGCGGACTTCATCTTGCCCAAGAAAAAGTCCACGCCTGCGGCCAGGTCACGCGAGCCGAGCGCCGTCGCCCGAAGCCCCATCACCGTCGCCGCCTCCATCAGCAGGTCGGCCTTCCGAAGCTCCTGCTCTCGTCCGGCCTCATCCAGCGTGTCGCGCTCAAACAGGAAGTCTCCGGCAGCAACCACCGCGGTCGACTTCGTCTGCGCCTGCAGCGTCGTCGCAAACCCGGTGATGCGGTCGATGCCGCCAAGCACCAGATCAAGCGTGCAGCCACACGGCTCCGTGTAGCCCTTCAGCCCAGAAAGAAAGAGCAGCGTCGCGCCAGGCGGTCCCACATCCTCCACCTTCAACTGCTCGCCCTTCGACGCACCCGGCCCCACCAACCCCTTCGACTCCGCTGAGCGCGCAGAACCCTCCGCCGCCGCCGTCTCCGGCACCAGCGAGGGTCCCTGCTTCTGCCCGCAACTTGCCAGCACGAGCCCGATCAGGGGCATCACCACAAGGAGGCGGAGCGCAGAAATCATACCGCCCCCTCAAGGCGCCGCAGCCCCTCCAAGAGCTTCTCCTTCGCACCCTCGGCATCCCGTAACTTGGCGCGATCCGTCTCGACAACCTCCGCCGGAGCGTTGGCCACAAACCGTTCGTTCGACAGCTTCTTCACGAAGAAGGCGATATCCACCTCTACGCCTGCAAGCTCCTTCTTGAGACGGATCACCTCCGCCTCAAAATCGATGACACCTTCCAGCGGAATCACGATCTCGCACAGCGGCATGACCGTCGTCGCTGCAAGGCTCGGACGCTCAGCATTGCTGGCGACCACCTCAACAGATTCCGCCTTCGCCATCCGGCGCAGGTAGACAGCCCCTGCCTTCGCCGCCCGCTGCACCAGCTCCGAATCGCTCAAGAGCAGCACCTTCGGAAGCAGCTTCGACGCCGGTACGCCGCTCTCGCCGCGCACCCGTCGAATGCCCGTGATGAGCTCAGCCACCAACGCAATCTCCGCAGCCTCCGCCTCAAAAGTCGGAATCTCCGAGGCCACCGGCCAGGCGCTCGTGCAAAGCAGCGAACCTTCGGCACGCTGCGTCGGCAGATGGGACCAGACCTCCTCCGTCACAAAGGGCACAAACGGATGCAACAGCCGGCAGGTCTGGTCCAGCACATAGCAAAGCACCGCGCGACTGCACTCCCGTGCCTCCTCGTCGCCCAAATCTCCGTACAGAACCGGCTTCGCAAGCTCGAGGTACCAGTCACACAGCTCATGCCAGGTGAACTCATACATCGCCTGCGCCGCGCCGCTGATGTCGAAGGCCTGCAGGCTCGCCTCGACCTTCGCCGCAGCGTGATGAAGCCGCGTGACAATCCACTTGTCGGCAGCCGAGAGACCCGGCGACGCAAAGTCCACGGCACGCCCGTCAAACCCCTCAAGGTTCATCAGCGCAAACCGCGACGCATTCCACAGCTTGTTGATGAAGGCCTTGTATCCCTCCACCCGCTTCACATCGAGCTTGATGTCGCGACCGGCCGCCGCATAGGTCGCCAGCGTGAACCGCAGCGCATCCGCGCCCTGCGCCGCAACACCCTCGGGGTAGTCGCGGAAGAGAAGCTCGTAGGTCTGCTGATCCTCGGGCGACAGCTCGCTGAGCTGCACACCATCGATGATGTGCAGCGGGTCGATGACATTGCCCTTCGTCTTCGACATCTTCTGTCCGGTCTTGTCCCGCACCATCGCGTGGAGAAAGACCGTGGAGAAGGGCGCCTCACCCATGAAGTGAAGCCCCATGAAGATCATGCGCGCCACCCAGAAGAAGATGATGTCAAACCCGGTCTCCATCACCGTCGTCGGATAGAACTTCGCCAGATCGGGCGTCTGCTCCGGCCAGCCAAGCGTCGAGAAGGGCCAGAGCGCCGACGAGAACCAGGTGTCCAGCACATCTTCGTCCTGCCGCAGCGACGCGCTGCCGCACTTGGGGCAGCTGTGCAGGTCTTCGCGCGCGACGCTCAGCGTGCCGCAATCGCCGCAGGTCCACGCCGGAATCCGGTGGCCCCACCAGAGCTGACGTGAGATGCACCAGTCACGGATGTT
The DNA here is from genome assembly GCA_903912275.1 of uncultured delta proteobacterium. Classification (GTDB taxonomy): domain Bacteria; phylum Myxococcota_A; class Bradymonadia; order REDH01; family REDH01; genus CAIWGR01. Next base: position 593 of record CAIWGR010000720.1, on the reverse strand, counting down.
CTCCATCCAGTGGTAATAGGTCTTCTCCCAACCCTCGGGCACGAAGGTGATCTTGCCGTCGCGAACGGCCGCAATCGCCGGCTCCGCCAGCGGCTGCATCTTCACATACCACTGCTTGCCCACCGACAGCGGCTCCACAATCACACCCGTCCGCTGCGACCGCGCCGGCATGAACGTGTGCGGCTCCTCCTTCACCAGCAGACCCAGCTCCGTCAGCTCCGCCAGAATCCGCTTCCGCGCCTCAAACCGGTCGAGCCCACGGAACCGCTCCGGCACATTGCCGTTCATCTTCGCATCCAGGTCCAGCACCGCAATCCGCGGAAGATTGTGACGCCGGCCCGTCTCAAAGTCGTTGAAGTCATGCGCCGGCGTAATCTTCACCGCGCCCGAGCCGAACTCCATGCTCGCAGCCTCCCCATCCGCGATGATCGGAATGCGACGGTCCGTCAGCGGAAGCGCAATCTCCTTGCCGTGAAGGTGCAGGTACCGCGGGTCGGCCGGATTGACCGCAACCGCCGTGTCACCGAGCAGCGTCTCGGGGCGCGTCGTCGCAACCACCAACCGCTCGTCACTGCCAGCCACGGGGTAGATCG
>CAIWGR010000719.1 GCA_903912275.1 uncultured delta proteobacterium | reverse complement strand
GCTTCACATCGCGGTGGATGAGACCATGTTCGTGGGCATAGTCGAGCGCTTTGGCCGCGTGGACGAAGGCGTAGCGCACGAGCTTCTCTGGGAAGGGACCCTGGCGCTGCACCATGGCCTTGAGCGTCTCGCCGTCGACGAATTCCATCGCCATGTAGAACTCACCGTCCTGCTCTCCCGTGTCGAAGACGGTGACGATGTTCGGGTGAATCATCTTTGCGGCGGCTTTGGCCTCGCGGAGGAAGTAGCCGACGGCCACCTCGTTGTCCTTGAGGTTTTCCGCGAGGACCTTGAAGGCGACCACCCGGTCGAGCGCAGTGTCGGTGGCTTTGTAGACGATGCCCATGCCGCCCCGTGCGATCTCATCGATGATTCGGTAGCGGCCGGACGGGGAGGGGGCTGCCCGCGAAGGTGCGACGGGCGCGGGCGCCGCAACAGGCTTTGAGAGCGCGGCCGCGCGCGCGGATGCGTCACGGAAGCCAGGCGACGCGGTGGCGACAGCGCGGTACCAATCGGCAGCTGCAGCCTGCGCTTCGAGGGCTTCGAGGGCGCGGGCGAGTGTGTAGGCGAGCGATACGTCGGCGGGCTTGAGCGAGGCAGAAGAGAGGGTGGGCTGCACGAGCGCAACGAGCTCCGCGCATCGTCCAAGCTCAAGCATCCGATGGGCGAGCCGCTGCAGGTTGTTGGCGCGCTGCAGGGCATCGAGTTCGCCTGAGGTGTTGCCGCTCCGCGCATAGATTTCTGCCACCTCGACGTGCGCGTCGCAGCCGGTCAGGCATCGGATGGCATCGGAATCTGCTCCCTGGTCGGCGAAGAGCAGGCCAGCGATGCGCAGCTCGCCGAGCGATTCGTAGCAGCCCGCAGCGCGGAGGTTGTCGCCGGCCTCCGAGAACTTGGCTGCGGCATCGGCCAGTCGACCGAGTTTGAAGAGCGCCTCGCCCTGTTGCGCCGGTTCGGGGAAGGCATGTGCCTCTGCCACACGGAGGCGTAGCGCCTCGTCGGGACGGCCTGCGCGGTCGTACATGTCTGCCGCCATCGCGAGCCGGCCCTTATCGGCGTAGATGGCTTCGGCGCCAGTGAGGTCGCCCGCGCGCTCAAGCAGCTCGGCTGCAGCTTTGGGGAATCCGGCACGGTTCAGCAGGGCCGCGGCCGCCGGAATGTTGCCGTGTGATTCAAAGTACTTTGCGGCGGATTGCGCGGCCTCTGCAGCCTGCTTCATGGCTGCGAGATTGCCTCCATGACGGGCAAACTCCATCTCGAAATAGGCCGCGCGCTGGTCTGCAGCCTTTGCGGGGTCGCCTGCGCGGTCGAAAGCCTCCGCCGCCTCGCGATGGCGTTTGGCCTGCTGGAGGGCAACGGCAGCAGCACGATGGTCGCCCCGTTTTGCATAGATTTCGGCAGCCTTCTCGGGTCGATCCGCCAACAAGAACTCTTTGGCAGCGAGTTCGAACTGCCCGCGGCGGACGAGGAGCGCGGCGGCCCGTTCGGGTGCGCCCGCTTTGCGAAACATGACGGTTGCTCTGCCCACATTGTCGGCTCGGTCGTAGCACTCGCCTGCGCGCAGAAAGTCGCCATCCTCGATGAAGGAGTCTGCCGCTTCGGCATGTTTTCCGGCCTGGAAGAGGAGTTCGGCCGCGCCGGCGTGGTCGCCTCGGTCTTCCAGCTTCTTGAGCTCGATCCGAAGAGCGCGCGTGAGGCCTTCGCCCCGTGGCGACAGTTGGCCCGCGCCGTTCATCATCCGTCTCGCGACGACCGCGATCGCCACGACGGCCGTCAGTCCGAGTCCATACTCGACAAGCTGCACGCGGGAGGTGCCTACGCCAGCATCCGGGGCGGTTGTCGCGCCGCTGCCAGCAGCTTCCCTGGTACCGGCCGGTGTGGCCTCTGCCTGTGCGAGCAACGGATGGGACATCATTCCAACTGCCAGAGAAGGGTTGCGCGACTGTGCTGAGCAGTGCAAGGTGCCAAGCCGTTAGGCGAAGGCCGCGCCAATGGAGTTTGAGGTTACAACCGTGAAAGCCGCTAGGTCAATCAGCCGATGGGTCGCTGCCCTGCTGCTCACGGTTGCGCAGCTGGCTGGCTGCGCTGGCGTGCAGCGTTCGCCGGAGACTGCCCCAAGCCTCGAAGCTGCGGTCACGGTTGCGCCACCGTCCGAATCGGCAGCCTGCAGCGATGTCCGCGCGATGCTCTGTGACAGCGGCCTGCGTCGGCCCCAGGAGACGGTCGCGGATGCTACGCGTTGCGGCAGTGAGGCGGCGCAGCTGACGGATGATCTTCTGCTCTGTCTCGACCGCGCGGGCGCCTCCTGTGACGAGGTCGCGACGCTTGCCCTAGGTGCGCTGCGTGGCTGCGGTCAGCGGCTGCTGGTTGACGAGGCAGCGAGCGGCGATGCGGCGCTGCAGCGAGCGCGGCAGTTCCTCGAGGCCTGGGTGGAGTCGGGTCGGCCGTGGCTTGCTGTGGGCCCGCTCGGGTTCGTCGTCGCGCCGGAGATGGCGCGGCGTCTGGCGGCCTCTTCGTTGCGTCGTGGCGACGCAGCGGGTGCCTCGTCCTGGCTCGACGCGACGCAGGGCGTGGACGGCGAGGATTTGGCGACCCAAGCCTGTCGCTGGGCGGCCTCTGCCTCCGAACTCACCGAGCCACCGCGAGACCTCAGCGACCTGCCCTCCGTGACCTCGGCCCTGCTCGCTTGGCAGGGTTGCGCCGGTCGCTAACGGACTTCGCGTCGGTCGGCCGCTTCGATGATGCCTGCAGGGTAGTGACCTGTCAGGCAGGCCTCACAGAAGGAAGCGTCGGCGACCGAACTCTCAGCCTGTGAGCCGGTCGCGTCGCGCAACCCCTCGAGCGACAGGTAGGCCAGTGAATCGGCCTGGATGAAGTCTCGGATGGCATCGAGTTCATGATTGGCGGCGATGAGCTGGTCGCGGCTCGGCGTGTCGATGCCGTAGTAGCAGGGCCACATTGTGGGCGGTGAGGCGACGCGGAAGTGGACCTCACGCGCGCCCGCTTCGCGGACAAGTGTCACGAGCTTCTTGCAGGTGGTGCCTCGGACAATGCTGTCGTCAAGGATGATGACCCGCTTGCCCTCAAGCAGGCGGCGGACCGGGTTGAGCTTCAACTTCACGCCGAAGTCGCGGATGCTACCGGTCGGTTCGATGAAGGTTCGCCCCACATAGTGAGAGCGGATCAGGCCGAGTTCGTAGGGGATCTGGCTCGCACGGGCGAAGCCAATCGCAGCAGGCACGCCAGAGTCTGGAACGGGGATGACGCAGTCGGCCTCGACGGCTGATTCGCGCGCGAGCCGCTCGCCCATCTTGACGCGGGTCTCATAGACGCCGCGCCCGAAGACGACGCTGTCGGGACGGGCGAAGTAGATGAGCTCAAAGATGCAGGGCTTCGGGGCACGCTTCTCGAAGGGGAAGCTGCTCCGCATGCTGCCATCGCTGCCGAACCGGAGCAGCTCGCCGGGCTCGACATCTCGCTCCCAGCTAGCCCGGACGAGGTCGAGCGCGCAGGTCTCGCTGGCAATCATCCATGCGTCGCCAAGCCGCCCGATGGAGAGGGGGCGCACGCCGCGTGGGTCGCGGACGGCGTAGGCAGCATCCGTCGACAGGACGACGAGGCTGTAGGCACCTTCGAGCGGGCGGAGGGCCTCGGCAAGCGCGCCATCGAGGGTGTCGGCATCGGAGCGGGCGATGAGGTGGGCGATGACCTCGGTATCGACATCGGTGTGGAAGATGCTGCCGCGCGCCTCGAGTTCTCGTCGGATGGTCGAAGCGTTCGTGATATTGCCGTTGTGGGCGATGGCGACGGAGCCGAACTTGAGCTGCACGGTGAGCGGCTGTGCGTTGCGCAGTGAACTCTCTCCGGCGGTGGCGTAGCGCACATGACCAGCAGCAAGTTGACCGGGGAGCCCAGCGAGGTCGTCTTTGCTGATTGCCTCCGAGACCTTGCCCATGCGTCGCGCAGCGCGCAGGCGCAGGCTGTCTGCGGCGGCGATGCCAACGCTCTCTTGGCCACGGTGCTGCAGGGCGTGAAGCGCCAGATAGGCGATGCTTGCGGCCTCCGGATGGCCGACCACACCGACCACGCCGCATGCCTCTTCAATCAGCCCGCTACGTTCGAATTCCAACATTGCGGGCTCCGGGCCGACTAGCCGCCGATGGAGAGGCGGAAGGGCTGGCTGCCAATGAAGATGAGCGCCCCGTGCCCGAGCTCACGGCTCGCCGTGAGACGCACAAAGGTGCCGTTCGAACTCTTGAGATCTTCGACGAAGAAGGCGCTGCCGTCCGTGAAGATTCGGGCGTGGCGCCCCGAGACATATCGGTCGTCGCCGAAGAGGATGTCGCCCTTCTCGCGGCCCAGGAAGTGTTCCGTGCTGCGGAGCAAGAAGGTGAAGGAGGCCTCGTCTGGCGCACTGATACGCTCGAGACGGCCCCAGGCATCTCCGGCGGGCGAGCCGATGGCTACCGTGCCGTCCTTTGCCGTACTCGTGATCGACGCAGCCGCCGCCAGCGATTGGAAGCGGAGAACCTCGAGGCCCATGCGTACGTGGTCTCCGGTCTTGAGCTCGGTGATCTCCGAGATGCGGTAGTAGGTGCCGTTGAGCGAGCCGAGATCGTTCACGACGACGGTCTTGCCGTTCACCTCGATGGAGGCGTGCTCGGGCGAGAGGAACTCGTCGCGCGAGAACACGCCGTGTTCGGACTTCCGCCCAATGATGTTCTTGCCGGAGGCGAGCGCGACGCTCTCACCCGGTGAGCCATCAGGCTTGACCATGGTCAGGGTAGAT
>CAIWGR010000718.1 GCA_903912275.1 uncultured delta proteobacterium | reverse complement strand
GTGCTGAGGGACTGGGATTCGGCGGCGGCCATCGGTAGCAGACACAAAAAAGCCCTCGCCTCGGGAGGCAAGGGCTTTTGCGGAAGGGGCCTTATTTGACCTTAATTTCGGGCGAAGTGATGATCGCCGGGGCCGGGCCGGGAATCTGAATGGTCGGCGCCGTGGGTTCGGCCGCGGGCTGCTGCAGGCCTTTCTTGAAGTCGGCCAAGGAGCCGGGGACCTGCTCGGCGAGCCAGGCAGGGGCGACGAAGGCGGCCTTCTTCGTGGTGGCGTTGACCTTGTGCTTGGGGTCGGAGTGTTCGACGCGCACGAAGACCTTGCCGGGATCGTTGGGTGACGTGCCCGCGAGTTTCGCGAACGTCAGCGTGGCGGATGCACCGTCGAAGAGCGTGAGTTTCACCACGGCCGAGCGGACGGCCTTCGCAGCGTCCTTGTCGTCGAGCGCGACGGCGTCGGCGGCGCGGACGGTCGCCAGCGTGGCGACGATATCCTCGATGGCCGGGCCTTCCTTGCCTTCGAAGAGCGTGCCGAGTTCCTTGCGAGAGAAGGCGGCCTTGCCGTCCTTCCATTCGAAGCCGATGGATTTGATCTCGGCGGGTTTGGCCGAGAACAGCGTCAGGTCGACCCACGAAAGCGGGTCGCCTTCGAGGTAGCCCGAGAAATCCGTACGCACCGCGAATTCCTGGCCGGCGAGGCGGGCGCTGGCGCCGAGGCCGTCTTCCGTCGGCTTGCCGAACTGAATCGTCGTCGGCTTGCCGTCGGGGCCCACTAGCGTGAGCGTGGTGTCGGCGAGGCCGAGTTTCTCGAGGCGCTTGGGATTCGCGGTGAGCTGACCGAAGTTATTCGCCTTCTGCAGTCCGCGGATGAGCGGTAGCAGGCGGTTCTCGACGTCGGCCGGGAGGGAGAGTTTCTCCTTCACCGTCCAGCCATCGGCGGACTTCTCGACCGTGACACTCTTGTTGTTGGCCTTGATCGTGAGCGATTTCGCACCGTCGAGCAGGGCGGCGGCGACGAGCGGCTGTTTGCCAGCTTCGGTCTTGGGCGCTTCGCGGGTGAGACGGACGACCGCAAGGGCGATCAGCCCGAGGACGAGCGTTCCGATGAGCAGGTTCTTATTACGCATGGCGGATTACGAAATCTTGCGGCGACGAGCCAGGGTGTAGAACAGGCCGAAGAGGAGGGCCAGCGCGGGGCCGGCGAGCAGGTTGAGCACCTGCAGGCGACGACCGAGGGAATTGACGTCTTCGCTGAGCCCGCGGCGGATGACGCGGCGTTCTTCGGAGAGCTTGTCGGCCTCGGTCTGGAATTTCTCGATCTCGCGCTGCATCTCGGGCGTGATGACGATGCCCTTGGCGGTGACGCCGCCGGTCTGCTTGGAGAGTTCGGTGATCTTCGCGTTGGCCTCCTCGAGGCGGCGTTCGATCTCGTCGAGCTTCGCTTGGTAGCGGAGCTGGGCGACGCGTTCGAGGTCCTGGACCTTCTTGAAGGGGCGCAGCGAGGTTCCCTTGGAGCGGAGCGTAACG
>CAIWGR010000717.1 GCA_903912275.1 uncultured delta proteobacterium | reverse complement strand
GTCGTGTGCCGTTGCTCACGAGCGAGCCGCTCGACCTCTACACCTACGATATCGAGGTCGGCTCCGGCGCGGCCTCCCTGGCCCGGCTCTTCGGTCCGACCGGCGCCGATGACGGTGCGGCGATCGTGGCCCACCCCGTAGGTGCTGGGCGCGTCTTCACGCTTGGGTATGACCTGCTCTACGTCCCGTCGGTGCGCTGCTACGTGAACTGCTTTGACCCCGGCCGCGACCGGATGGTGGTTTGGCTCCGCTCGCTCATGGAGGAGGCCACGGGAGGTCACGCGGTGTTCAAGCATACGGTGCCCGGTTTGGAGCCTTCGGTGATGATCCCGTCGCACGATGTGGATGCGCCTGACTCGCACAATGACGGTGTGGTGTGGGGTCGCGCGGGAGCCATCCAGATGCTGGAGATGGAGCAGCAGGAGGGGTCGCCGGCGTCGTGGTTCATCCAGACCGACTACAAGCGCGGTATCTTCAACCCCACGACCATCGGTACGATTGCCGCCGCTGGTATGACGAGCATGGGTGGTCACACCAACCTCCACCTTCCGTGGGAGGAGATGGAGATGGGAGACTGCTCGGTGGTTCAGTCAAACTACGACATCGATTCGCCGACGGTGTGCGGCGAGATTGAGGTGAACTTGGCGCTGGTGCGGCAGGCTGCGCCGCAGGCGACGGGCAACATCTGGCGGTCGCCTCTCCTGTCGTTGAGCCTCTTTCAGTATCCCATTCTGGCTGCGCAGGGTGTGAAGTATGACAGCACGCTCGCCCTGGGTGATGTGAAGGGGAACTTCCCGATCATCGGTGAGCGGAGCGGCCGTTATGCATGGCTCTATCAGGGGGCGCACATCGTTACGATCCCGGTGCAGGCGGAGGATGGCATGGGCTTCCCTGACGCCAATGGTGTGCTGAGACGGGTGGAAATCCAGCCCATCACCTTCCGTCGGATGCTGCTTGGCTGGACAACGCTGCTGCAGGAGAACGCGGCGAACGGTGCTCCGACGGTGCTTCTCGTTCATCCGTCGTGGGGGCAGGGCGTTGGCCCGGAGAATCTTCCTGTGAAAATCGATGCAGTCCGGCAGATGATTCGGCGGGCGAAGGCGCTCGGCGTGCGGCTGTCGACGATGAACGAGCTGGGAGACTTCTGGCGCGGTCGCGACAGCGTTGCGATGCAGGCGGGTTACACGCCGGATGCGGGTTATCGGGTTGCGCTTTCGGTTGGCGAAGATGCGGCGCCGAACTTCTCCTTGGCCTTCAGCGAGAGCGTCGGAGAGGTGCTGTGCGAGAGTGTGGAGGGTGCCTGCCCGCCGATTCGAAAGGCGGGTTCCAAATTGGTGTTCGATGGCTCGCTGGAGCCGCGTCACTCCTACCTTGTCACGGTTCGTCCGGGGGTGTCGCCATGAGGTGGTTCGTACGGTGTACATGCTTCATGTTGCTTGCCGCCTGCGGCAGCTCTGGCTCGCTTGATCTCACGGGCCGCGAGCAGAGCGCGGGCTCTGGCGCTGGTTCCGCGGAGGTTGCTGCAGGGTACTCGCGACCGGCGACGCCGGCCGACCTGCCAGACGGGTTTCCCTTTGCTCCACCGGTCGGACCGGACGAGGTGGGTGGTTCTGGCGAGCCGTCAGCGCTGCCTTCGCTGTGCGATGCCGGTGCGCCGGCGGTCTGGGCGTCGCGCTGCAGCACCGAACTTTGCGGGCGCTGTGAGGGCGATAGCGGCTGTGGCGCGGGTCAGGTCTGCCGCTCGGGAGCCTGCCTGCCTGCTGCGCTACCCGATGAGGCGTTGGAGATGCTACCGGAGCGTGCTGCACAGCTGTTCGGTGCGCCTTCGCGGCTGTTGGGATTTTGGGCTAGCGTTGTCCGCGACGGAGCCCGTGTGCGGGCCTTCTTTGAGCCCCGCCGAGAGAGTTCGACGGACATGAAACTCTCGTTCGAAGTCTATCGGCAGCAGCTGTCGGCGACGGGCGAGGTGCTGCCTGAGGGCTCCGGTGAACTGGTGCTGGATGAGCACTGGATTGGCGGATACGCGGATGGGTCACTGCTCCGAGAGGCGCTGTCGCAGCAGGCGATGGCGGTACTGACGGGCCAGCCCCTTGGAAGCGGTGAGCATCGCCTGGTGATGGTCAACGGGGAGGCCTACGGG
>CAIWGR010000716.1 GCA_903912275.1 uncultured delta proteobacterium | reverse complement strand
GTAGGTGAGGGTCATCGTCCAAGGGCCAGCCTCGGTGACGGAGTAGATGTCGGGAGCGGCGGAGCAGATACCGCCGGTGAAGGAGCCGATGCCAACAGGGGTGGCGGTGGTTGCATCGTCGTTGGGCTCGGTGAGCTCATCGGCGTTGGGGCCACAGTTGTTCTGGAAGGGGACGGTCGGCGGGCCCCACGTGCCGGCGTTGGGGTCAGCCGCCATATCAACAAAGTTCAGGTAGCTGCCGCCCGCATTTTCGGGGCTGCCAATCACCTGCATGTCGCTCAGACGAACAACGTAGGCGCTCGGGAAGGCGGTCGTCTGGCCAAGGTTGTGGAAGTAGTTGGCGGGGTTGGCATCGCCATCACCGACGGCCCACATGTTGTCGGGCGCGACGCCGTTGATGGTGGCATGCTGGGTGACAAAGCGCTTGGCCTCAGCGTTATCGGCCGGTGCGCCGCTGGTGTCTTCGAAGTTGACGACAACGAACACGCCGCCCTGGGCCTTGAAGTCTGCAGCAACGCGAGACGCGAAGGCGATTTCGGCGGGGCAGTACTGGCACCAGGAGGCAACGACGAGGATGCCGAGCGTGTCGATCTCAGCCTCGGTCGACATGGGGTCGGCGCAGGTCTGGTTCTCAAAGAGCTTGTAGAAGTCGACATCGCCGGCCGCTTGGGTGCCGACGTTGGTCGCGCCGCGCCAGAAGAGGTCCTTCACGGTGTCGCCAAGCTGGAGGCCTTCGGAGGCACCAAGGTTGGGGTAAATCGGGCGGCAAGCGCCGGTGCCCGTATCAGCTGTACCCGTGTCGGTCTCGGTCGTACCGGTGTCGGTTGTGCCGGTGTCTTCAGTCGCAGCGCCCGAACCGTTGGTGCCAGTGTCGGCGGTGCTGCCGCCATCCGTCACGGTCTCGTCGGAGCTGCAACCAGCAGCCGAAAGCATCACAAGCAGGCTCAACGACAAACTCTTACGGACCATGTGCAGACTCCCGAAAAATTGCGCTCTGGCACCACAATAGGGCCGTGCGGAATTGACCAATCGAACTGTGCCACACTAGAAATGAAGCCGCAAGCGCGTGCCGCTATTTTTGGTGAATCCTCATGAACTTTTCCGCCTTTCGCCTCGCCCTCCCCGCTGCCCTGCTGCTCTTCACCGTCAGCGGCTGCGCTGACGAAGAGGCGGCCACCTGTGGTGCCGTTACGGCCGTCCCACGGCCGACCTACCCTGCAGCGCCCTATGGCACAGCGGCCGGCACCACGCTGGCGAATCTTTCTTTCGCAGACCCGAACGGCACATCGACCGTCGACTTCCAGAGCCTCCGCGCAGCAGGCGACAAGCGGCTCCTCCTGCTTCTCACCTCTGCCGGATGGTGCTCCGCCTGTATCGAAGAGCAGCCCGAACTCAACCGGCTCTACAACACCTACAAGGATTGTGGCCTCGAGGTGATGCTCTCGGTGTTTGAAGACGACCAGACCAACCCGGCGACGCCAGCCCTCGCGGCGCAGTGGAAGTCTGCCTACAGCAACCCCTTCACGGTCGTCGCTGACGCCCCCTTCGTCCTCAAGGACTACTACGACGAGAGCTACACGCCGATGGTCATGTTCGTCGACCTTGAGACCATGGAGATCCTCAGCATCTCCACGGGACAGGTGGACGCCGCGACCGAGGCCTTCATCCGGCAGCAACTCGCAGAATAACCCCGCCATACTTCCGTCCTGCGACCGTTCACGATTGCTCGAACCGCCACGGAGCCCCATGACCTCCTCCTTCCGCCGCCTCCTCTCTGCCTCTCTCCTCGCCGCCCTCACCCTCACGGGGACCGTCTGGGCCGATGAGGCGCCGCGCGCCGCTGCGCCCGCGGTCTCCCTCAAGAATCTTGATGGCAAGCCGCTCACCCTCGCGCAGCACAAGGGCAAGGTGGTCCTCCTCAGCTTCTGGGCCACCTGGTGCGGCCCCTGCCAGCAGGAGCTCCCCAAGATTCAAGCCATCGCCTCCAAGTATGCCGACAAAGGCCTGGTCGTCCTGACCGTCAGTGTCGACGACGCCTCTACGGTCTCACAGGTCCGCGCAACCGCTCGCAAGCACCACCTCAGCGTGCCTGTGCTGCTCGACCCCGACAACACCGCCATCGCCTCCTTCAACCCCCGCGGCGATGTGCCCTTCACGGTCATCATCGACAAGAACGGCAACATCGCCGAAAAGCATGGCGGCTATGCGGCGGGCGACGAGGCGAACTACGAGAAGATTGTGACCGGCCTGCTCGCCGAGGCCGCCAAGTGAAGCCGGCGCCGCTGCTCCTCGGGCTCATCACAGCGGGTTTGGGCGCAGGCGTTGCGGCGCCGCTTCGCGCACAGGAAGCGGCAGCAACGCAACTACAGGTCACGTCGACCACCGTTGTCGAGCAGCACACCGACAACCGAGACGGCAAGGACGACAACGACGACTTTGGGATCGTCGTGCAGCGGCTCAACATGGGTGCTGTCTCCAACGGGCTTGAGTTCACGGGGCGCCTCGATGGCGTTGGATTCCGGAATGAGCCATCGAAGGCCTACGGC
>CAIWGR010000715.1 GCA_903912275.1 uncultured delta proteobacterium | reverse complement strand
CTGGTCTTGCCCTCGCACGCCAACGCGGTCGGCACCATGTTCGGCGGCACGCTGATGGCCTGGATCGACATCTGCGCCGCCATCGCTGCGCAGCGCCATTCGCGCGGCTGGGTCGTCACCGCCTCCATGGACCAGCTCGATTTCGATGCCCCGATTCAGGTGGGTGATGTGGTCACATTGACAGGCCAGGTGAACTTCGCCGGGCGCAGCTCCATGGAGGTTGGCGTGCGGGTGGAGCGCGAGGTGCCAACCGCAGGCGAGCGGGTGCATGCGGCGCGCGCCTATCTCACCTTTGTGGCCATCGACGCCCAGGGAAAGCCGCGGCCTGTGCCGCCCATCGCGCCGGCCACCGATGTGGAGCATGAGCGCTACGAAGAGGCCGGCATCCGCAAGGCGAAGCGGCTCGAGGCGGCCCATGCCCGTCGCCTCCGCGCGGTTGATCGTGCGGCGCGCGGCGCTGCGAAAGAGGGCTGAGCAACGGGCAAAAACAAAGAACCCCTGTGCAGCGGGCTCGCGGACCTATCGGGCCAACCAATCTCCGATGCTGCACAGGGGCGGCGATGTCTGGGATCTCTCGATCGAGCATCGCGTTTCGCGGCCTTCCGCCGGTGTCATCACACCGGCCGTCGAGCCACGGAGCGGACCGCGTTTAGACGCGACCTCGATTGAAAGACATCACCTCACCGGTCAGACAAAGACAACAAGAAGAATCAGACACGGGATCACCTCCTTAACATGGCGGGGTTTGGTTTGCGGGATCCCTACCCGCACTCGTTGAGAGCGCGCCTTCGCTCCTCAAGAGGTGTGGAGCACATGCTCCGGGAGCCGAGGCGGTGAACCCCGACAGGTCATCGGCACTAGACCGATTGCATGACCTTCCGTATGAGATAAGTCGACCGATCGCGGTGCGCAACTGCACCGCATCGTGTTCGCTCCCTGCCGCTGTCTACGCCGGTTTTCTGCATGTCTGAGCTGCCCCAACTGCCACGCTTCATGGTCGCCGAAGGTGTCATCGGCGTTGGCAAGACGACCCTCATCGAGGCCCTCTCCAGCAGGCTCGGCGCGCGCACCGTCTTCGAGGTCTTTGAGGAGAACCCCTTTCTCCGCGACTTCTACCAAGACCAGGCCCGGTACGCTCTCTCGACCGAGATGTTCTTCCTGCTCAGCCGCTTCAACCAGCAGGAGCTCTTCGCGCAGGAAGACCTGCTGCAGCGCCACTCGGTGAGCGACTACCTCTTTGAGAAGTGTCGCCTCTTCGCCGGGCTCACGCTCTCCTCCGACGAGTTCGCCCTCTTCTCTCGCGTCTACGAGATCCTGGCGCGGCAGGTGCCCAAGCCCGACCTCGTCCTCTACCTGACGGCCCCCGTCGATGTGTTGATGGAACGCATCGCCGCGCGCGGCCGCGACTACGAGCGCTCCATCACGGCCGACTACCTGGCCGAGCTCGACCTGCGCTACCGCTCCTACTTTGCCAGCTACACCGATGCGCCCGTGCTCATCGTCGATACCACCCGCATCGACTTCCGCGACGCCGCGCAGCTTGAGCAGCTCATGGCGCGCATGGCGACGGGGCAGGGTGGCGAGCTCGACGCAGAGGCTCTAGGTCAGTTACCGCTCGAGCAGTTTGCCGCGCGTTTGGAAGTGGAGCGGTAACGATGTCCTACCCTGTTGTGGTTGAGATGGATCTGCGCGAGGCAACGAGCGAGCTCCACATGGTCTGGTCCGATGGCCACCGGAGCCGGTTCGCACTCACCTACCTCCGCGGCTGGTGCCCCTGCGCCCGCTGCCAGGGCCACTTCACCGAGAAGAAGGTCTTCATCCCGTCGCCGGGTGTGCGGCTGCTCGATGTGCAGCCCGTGGGCAACTACGCCTTCCAGCCGAGCTGGTCGGACGGCCACACGACGGGCATCTATGCCTTCGACTACCTGCGCGAGATTGATGCTGCGCCGCCGAGCGAAGGGCCGACAAATGCGGAGTGCCTCGCCGCAACGTAGCCGGCGGCGGCAGCGATGCGGGGGCCAAAAACGGGGAACGCCGCACCCGTGAGGGAGCGGCGCTGACCAGCGAGCGACCGAGAGGCCGCCGTCCCGTTAGGGCGCGGCGAACTCGAAGATGCCGCCGTTCTGAGCGGTCTGGCTGCCGGCAAGCTTGAAGCCCTGACCGACGAGCGAGGTGAGGTCGGTGATGGCGGCGAGGTCGGCGTTGAGGGGCCCGACATAGACCTCGAAGGAGTCTTCGCGGACAACCGAGACGTTGGCGCAGAAGCCGTTGCCGACTTCGTAGACCGCGACGGAGTCGCCAGCAGCAATGGCATTAGGCATGGCGAGAACGACGATACCCTGGGGGGCATCGCCGTAGCCGAGCGAGAAGAAGCCCTGACCCTCAGCAAGGCTGCACTGGCCGCCCGTGGTGTCGGTCATGGCGTCGTTGGGGCCGGTGATGGCCGACGAAGCAGCATTGACATTGCCTTCCGGGTCGCTCGCGCGGCCCGAGATGACCTTGGCGACGGAGGCAGCGAACGAAGCAACGCCGCCGCTCTTGATGGCGACCGCGTCGATGTCGGGGCCGGGCGTGTTGCCGTGGTTCGAGGTGTTCTCGACGGCGCGCGAGACAATCGCGACATGCTGGTAGACGATGGTGACGCAGGCGCCGTTGTCGCACTGCTGCGTAGCGCTGCAAAGCGAAGCGTCGGTGGTGCAGGTAGCGCCCGAACCCGAGCCCGAGCCCGAGCCTTCGGCAGCAACACAAACATTCGAGTCGCCCGAGGCCTCAGCGATCTGGCAGGTCTCGCCCGTAGCGCAGTCCGTGTCGGTCGTGCAGGTGTCCTCGGCGATGTCGCAACCCGTGAGGAGGCTGACAGCGGCAAGCGAAGTAAGAATCGACAGTTGCTTCAAGGTCTTCATGAATTCCTCCCAAGGAGTTGTTTGCGAGCCCCAAACCAATCGGGACCGCTGATTGTGTGTGAGCGACGCACCTAGGCCGCTTCTTATTCCAAGTCAAAGCAAATGAGGGCGCAATGCCGCATGATTCGTGCCCAAGTTGCCCTCTGCCCCTCTCTCGGACTAAGCGGCGACCACCTCTCGCAACGATGGCCCGCATGCCCGTCAAACCCCTCAATCCTGCCAACGCGCGGCTCCGCCTCTCCGCCGCCGCGCTGCCCTTCCGGACCACGAGCGACATCAAGCACCGGACCGATGTCGTTGGGCAGGAGCGGGCCCTGGCAGCGCTCGAGCTCGGACTCAAGGTCGACAACCCCCGCTTCCACATCTTCGTAACCGGCGCCACCGGCACCGGTCGCACCTCCGTCGTCCCCCGCGTCGCCCGCCGCTTCGCCAAGCTCAAGCCCGCGCCCAACGACTGGGTCTACCTCCACAACTTCGTCAACGCCGACCAGCCCGTCGCCATCCCGCTGCCGCCCGGACAGGGCCGCATCTTCGCCCGCGAGATGAGTCGCATGGTCGAGTGGCTCGACAAGCGCATCCCCGAGGTGCTCTCCAGCCGCTCCTTCCGCTCCAAGCAGCAGGAGTTCCTGGAGCGGGCACTCGACGACAGGCGCGCCCACTTCGACCGCCTCGAAAGCGCCGCCCGCACCCTAGGCATCGGCGTCGAAGACACCTCGCAGAACATCCAGCTCGTCCCGTTGCACGAAGACGGACGCCCCATGGAGCCCGAGATCTACGACGCCCTCGCCGAGTCGGAGAAGCGACATATCGAGGACCGCGAACGCAAGCTGCGCGACGACATCCTCGGCTTCCTCGACAACACCCGACGGATACAGGACGCAACCGAGGCCGGCATCGAGGCGCTTGAGCGCAAGCTCGTCTCGGCCCTGCTCGCTCCCCGCATCGCCCGCATCCGTCGCAAGATGGAGGCCAATCGCGACATCGACACCTTCCTCGCCGCCGTGCTGAACAGCGTTGTCGACGGCCTCGGCAACTGGGTAGCCGACGACGACGCGCCGCCCGAGTCGCGCATGGAGCGCCGCCAGCGGGCCCTCGACGCCCGCGCCAAGTATCTCGTCAATGTGGTCTCCGACCATGCCGGAGCGAAGCACGGGCCGCTGCTTTTTGAGCGCCACCCCACCTTCGGCAACCTGCTCGGACGCATCGAGCGGCGGGTCAACTTTGGTGCCGTCGAGACCGACCACACCCTCATCCGTGGCGGCAGCCTGCTTGCTGCCAGCGGTGGCATCCTCATCGCCGAGGCACGCGAGGTGGCGACCTCGCCCCATGTCTGGCCGGCACTCAAGCGGGCCCTCCGCGAACAGCTCTGCGTCATCGAAGACCCCGACGACTCGCAGCCTGGCTTTGCTGCCGCCAGCATCCGGCCGCAGCCCATCCCTATCCGCATCAAGATGATCCTCATCGGCTCCATGGAGGAGTATCACCTGCTGCGCGAGCTCGATGAGGACTTCGGCAAGCTCTTCAAGATCCGCGCCGACTTTGAAGACACCACCGAGCTCTCCGACCGCCGCATGCAGGAGGTGGCCGCCTACATGGCGCAGGCGGTGAAGACCAACGGACTGCTCCCCGTGGCAGCCTC
This sequence comes from uncultured delta proteobacterium, assembly GCA_903912275.1. Lineage (GTDB taxonomy): Bacteria > Myxococcota_A > Bradymonadia > REDH01 > REDH01 > CAIWGR01. The sequence continues at coordinate 7,140 of CAIWGR010000715.1, read as the reverse complement.
CGGCGTGGTCGCGGCGCTGCAGTGGTCGGCCCGGTTGGCCGGTCGCCAAGACCTTCTCTCGCTTGAGCTTGGCGCACTCGGCGACCTGCTCGTCGAGTCCGACGTCTATGCCCGCGCCCGCAACGCCAAGACCATCGACCGTCGCGACATCGCGGAGGCCGAGTCGGCGCGGCGCGAACGGGACGGCATGTTCCGCGACTCCATGATGCGCGAGTTCGCCCGCAAGCGGCTCATTGTCGCGCTGAGCGGGAGCAGAGTGGGACAGGTTAACGGCCTCGCAGTCGTGAGCCTCGGTGACCTCGGCTTCGGCTTCCCGTCGCGCATCACCGCCCGCACCTTTGTCGGCTCGTCGGGCCTGGTGAACATCGAGCGGGAGTCCGACCTCTCGGGCGAGATCCACTCCAAGGCTGTGCTCATCCTGAGCGGCTACCTCGGCGGCATGTATGCGCGCACCCAGCCGCTCGCGCTCTCCGCGAGCGTCACCTTCGAGCAGTCCTATGCGCTCGTCGAGGGCGACAGCGCCTCGCTCGCCGAGCTCATCGCGCTACTCTCGAGCGTGACCAACCTACCGGTGCGGCAGGACATCGCCATCACCGGTTCCATGAGCCAGTTCGGCGAGGTGCAGCCCATCGGCTCGGTCAACGAGAAGATTGAGGGCTTCTTCGATGTCTGCTCGCAGGGCGGGCTGACGGGCACGCAGGGGGTCGCCATCCCCGCGCAGAATGTGGACGAGCTGCTCCTGCGCGAAGACATCTGCGCGGCGATGCGGGCCAAGAAGTTCTTCGTCTGGCCGATGACCACCGTGGACGAGGCGCTCGAGCTGCTGCTCGATACGTCGGCCGGGCAGCCCGACGACAAGGGCCGGTTTCCGCGCGAGTCGGTGCATGGTCGGGTGATGGAGCGTCTGGCCGAGATGGCGGCCGCGGCGGAGGATGGTGGCAAGCCGCGCACGCGGGCAGCGCAGCCGCGTGGCGAGCGAAAGTAGTAGCCGGTATTGCTTGGAGCAGGGGCGCAGATCGCCTAGCTACGGGCCATCTCAAGGAAGGCGATCATGCAGTTCAATCTCTCGCTCTCGGCGTCGCAGCTGTTCCGGTCGGTGAGGCTCTTCGAGCACCTCTCCCCCGAGGAGTTGTCGGCGGTGGTTCGCGTCGCGCAGCCTCGCCGGCTCGCGGCAGGGGAACTCCTCTTCGCAAAGTCGGGACCGGGTGACGGCATGTTCATCGTCGAGCGTGGCGAGCTCTCGGTCACCACCGAGGGCGCGAATGGTGAGCACCTCACCTTGGCCTACCTGGGCAACGGCGCCTTCGTCGGCGAGATGTCGCTGCTCGACGGCTCGCCCCGCTCCGCGTCGGTGGAGGCGGTGGCTGCGAGCAGCGGATTCTGGATGAGCCGGGAGGCCTTCAGCGCGCTCCGCCTCGACTGTCCGTCGGCGGCGATGAAGGTGCTCTGGCAGCTCGCACAAACGCTCGAGACCCGCCGCCGCGGCGCTCTCTCTCGCCTCCGACTCCAGCTCGCGCAGGTGGAGGGCGAAGCCTCGCTCGGCCACGAAGCGCGCGAACTCCTCTTGCCGCTGCGGTGGGTCTGATGCTGCTCTCCTGGAACTCACTTCAGACGCCGCTTGAGGGTGTGACCTCCGCGCAGCTCGAGGCTGTCTTCGGCGCGCCGGAGGCCATCACCGTCGAGGCGGGCACCGCCTTCACGCTTCGTGCTGAGGCGCCCCGCACCGCCTTCCTCGTTGTTTCGGGCGCGCTGCATGGTGGTGGCAGTGAGCTCAGGCTCATGCCCCAGCTCGCGGTGCCGCGGCGCGAGATCGCAGGACTCGGTCGGCTCATCTTGGGCGAGTCCGTGGAACATGCATTTGCGGTGGCTGAGACCACGGTGCTTGTCGCGCTCGATGGGCTGCGACTCGAGTCCGCCTGCACCGAAGGCGATGCCGCTGCGCAGGCGATTTTCGATGCTGTCGTGATGCTACTCAGCGTCGACCTCCGGTCGTCGAACGAGGCGCTGCAGACGCTTCTGCAGTCCTAAGTTCTGTCGATGGATGGAGCAGGAATGAGCCGCCGTGTGCCCTTCGATGCGGTGACCGATGCCGACTGGAGCAACTGGCGCTGGCAGCAGAGCCACCGCCTGCGCGGGCTCGGCGAACTCGACCATGTCTTCGGCCTCACCGACGGCGAGCGCGACACCTTCGTCCGCTCCGCCGAGACCTTCCTCGTCTCGGTCACCCCCTACTACGCCTCGCTGAGCGAGCACGGGAACCCCAACTGCCCCATCCGGCTGCAGTCCATCCCGCAGGCCGGAGAGCTACTCACCTACCCGTTCGAACTCGCTGATCCGCTGGCCGAAGAGAGCCACATGCCGGTGCCCGGCATCACCCATCGCTACCCCGATCGGGTGCTCTTCTATGTGACCCACAACTGCCCCGTCTACTGCCGCCATTGCACGCGCAAACGGAAGGTGGCTAACCCCGAGTCGGCCTCGACCAAGGACGAGATTGCGGGCGGGCTCGACTGGATCGCCGCCAACCCCGAGGTGCGCGATGTGCTGGTCTCCGGCGGCGACCCGCTCACCCTCTCGGACGACCGGCTCGGCGAGATCCTGCTCCGCCTCCGCGCCATACCCCACGTCGAGGTCATCCGGCTCGGCACCCGCAACCCCGTGACGCTCCCGCAGCGCATCACGCCCGAGCTCTGCGCCATCCTGCGCCAGGTGCGCCCGCTCTACCTTCACACCCACTTCAACCACCCGCGCGAGTGCACGCCCGAGGCCGCGCAGGCCCTCCGCATGCTCGCAGATGCGGGCTGCAATCTCGGCAACCAGATGGTGCTGCTGCGCGGCATCAACGACGACCCGCAGACCGTGCTTGAACTCAACCGCTGGCTCCTCAAGCAGGGTTGCCGCCCCTACTACATCTTCCAGGCCGACATGGCGCTCGGCATCACCCACCTGCGCACGCCGCTTTCGAAGGGACTCGAGATCATCAAGTTCCTGCGTGGCCGCATCTCGGGCATGGGTGTGCCCCAGTTCGCCATCGACCTGCCGGGCGGGGGCGGAAAGATCACCCTCGCGCCGGAGTATCTCGTCGCCCGCGAAGGGTCAGAGCTGGTCTTCCGGAACGGCAAGGGCGAGGACTACCGGTTCTACGATGTGGAGCCCTAGCGGAGGCTAGTAGCCCGACTCGTCGGTCTCGGTCTCTTCTTCGTGCGACCAGCTGATGGTCTTGAGCTTCACGTCGAACTCGCGGTTTGCAACCTTCTGCAGCAGCTCCGCCTCGATCTCGTCGACGCCGATGGCGCCGCGATCACCGACCGAGAAGTTCCGCACCGAGAAGGAGTTGCCCTCCGCCTCGCGACGGCCTGCAACGAGCATGTAGGGGGTCTTGAGCAGCTCGGCCTCGCGGACCTTGTAGCCCAGCTTTTCGTTGCGGTCGTCGACCTCAACGCGAAGACCCTTGGCGCGGAAGCGGGCCGCGACAGCGTGGCAGTAGTCCACCTGCTCATCGCTGATCGGCATGATGACGGCCTGCACCGGGGCGAGCCAGGTGGGGAAGGCGCCTGCGACATGCTCGATGAGGATGCCGATGAACCGCTCAAGGCTGCCGAAGATGGCACGATGGATGACGATGGGCGTCTTCTGCGTGTTCTCGCGATCGGTGTAGGTGAGCTCGAACCGGCGGGGCAGCTGGAAGTCGAGCTGGATGGTGGCGCACTGCCACTTTCGGCCGAGCGCATCGATGACGTCGAAGTCGATCTTGGGGCCGTAGAAGGCGCCGTCGCCGTGGTTGACGATGAAGGGGATGTTGTTGGCGTTGAGCGACCGCTCGAGCGCAGCCTCAGCCTCGTCCCAGAGTGCCGGCTCGCCCATGAAGTCGGCGGGGCGGGTGGAGAGCTTCACGCGGAACTTCAGGTCGAAGAGGGCGTAGATGCGCTCGATCATGCCGACGACGTTGGTGATCTCCTTCTCGATCTGCTCCTCGGTCACAAAGAGGTGGGCATCGTCCTGCGCGAACTGGCGCACGCGGAGCAGGCCGTTGAGGGCGCCCGAGAGTTCGTTGCGGTGCAGGATCTGGCCTTCGGATACGCGCAGCGGAAGGTCGCGATAGCTGTGCTTTCGCGTCTTGAAGAAGAGCATCGTGTCGGGGCAATTCATCGGCTTGATGCAGTAGACCTCGCCCTCCGACTCCACCTTGAACATGTGCTCGTTGTAGTGCTCCCAGTGGCCGGAAGTCTCGTAGAGCGACTTGTTGTAGATGATGGGGTTGCAGATCTCGACGTAGCCCTCTGCGGTGTGGATGTCGCGCCAGAGGTCGCGGAGGCCGCGGTAGATCTGCCAGCCGCGCGGGTGCCAGAAGATGGCGCCGGGCGACTCCTGATGGAAGGAGAAGAGGTCGAGCTCTTTGCCGAGTTTGCGGTGGTCGCGCCGCTTGGCCTCTTCGAGGAGTTCAAGGTAGCTGGCGAGGTCGGACTTGTTCTTCCACGCGGTGCCGTAGATGCGCTGCAGCATGGGCTTGTTCGAGTCGCCGCGCCAGTAGGCGCCCGACACGCGCATGAGCTTGAAGGCCTTGCACTCGCCCGTGCGGCGCACGTGGGGGCCGCCGCAGAGGTCGACGAAGCTATCCTGCTGGTAGAAGCGGACCTCGGGCACGCCGAGGTCTTGGATGAGCTCAATCTTGTACTGCTGGTTGCGCTCTTTGAAGTAGGCGATGGCCTCTTCGGAGGGCACGTTCCAGGTCTTGAATTCGAAGTTGCCCTTCACGATGCGCTCCATGCGCGCCTCGATGTCGGCGAGGTCGTCGGGCGTGAGCGAACGGGGCAGGTCGAAGTCGTAGTAGAACCCGTCGGCGATCGGCGGGCCGATGGCCATGCTGGCCTCGGGGAAGATCTCGAGCACCGCCTGCGCCATGATGTGGGAGCAGGAGTGGCGAATCTTCCAGAGCTGGTCGCGGCGGGGCGCGCCGTCTGTGGGCGCGACCTCCTCGGTGGTCTCGGAGGGGGACTGGACCGGGGCAGAATCGTTCGACATGGGGGCTCCAAAGGGTGGCGGCGCGTCCTACATTGACGCGGCGCGAGGGTCGCCTCTGCTAGCAATCGGGCGCTCTGACTGCAACGCATCGGCGCCGCGAGAACCGCTTGACCGAGCCGCCGGTGGCGGGGCATTCTCGCACCATGATCCGGAGCGTCGACAACCTCCCATCGCTGCTGCGCGGTCTGTCGCAGAACGGCCTCCTGCTGGCGCTGCTCGGCCTCGCCTTCCTGCTCGTGCTGCCGCTGCCCACGCCGCTGCTGAGCCTGCTCCTGGTCGCTGATTTACTGCTCTCCGCGCTGGTGCTCTCGGCCCTCGTGCGGGCCCGGAGCGCCGCGCAGGTTTCCACGCTGCCCACGCTGCTCCTGCTCGGTGCCCTCTTCCGGCTCGCGCTCAACATCGCCTCGTCGCGGCTCATCCTTACGCGTGGTGATGCCGGTGTGGTGGTGGAGTCGGTGGGACGGCTCCTGACGGATGGCTCGTGGGCGGTAGGCCTGCTCCTCTACGCGATGGTCTCGCTGGTGCAGTGGATGGTCATCAACCAGGGGAGCGCCCGCGTTGCAGAGGTGGCCGCCCGCTTTGCCCTCGACGCGCTCCCCGTGCGCATGCTCGCCATCGACCAGGAGGCGAAGGCGGGCCGGCTCGACACGGCCGAACTCGACCGCAGGCGGACGGCGCTGCTCGATGAGGCGAACTGGCAGGGGGCGATGGATGGCGCCATCCGCTTTGTCCGCGGAGACGCGCTCGTGGGGCTCCTCGTCGCTCTCATCAACCTCGTTGCCGGCACGCTCCTCGGTCTCCTGCGGGACGGCGAGAGCTTCGCGGTCGCGATCGACCAGTACACCACGCTGGCGATTGGCGATGGGCTTGTCTCTCAGATCCCTTCTCTGTTGCTCTCCACGGGCGCGGCCATCGCGGTGACCCGTGTTGGCACCTCGCGCTCCGCAAACGGTCTCTCGTCGCAGATGATGCGCGAGTTCGCCGAGTCGCCGAAGCAGCTCGTCGGAGCGGGGCTCTGGGTGGGGGCGTTCGGGTTGGTGCCGGGGCTCCCCGCCTGGCCCTTCGTCACGGTCGGGGCGCTCGTTGCGGCTGTCGGCGCGCTTGCGATGCGGAGCGGCTGGCAGGATGCCGCCTCGCCCCCCATGGAGGCTGCAACGGTGAGCCTTGCGCCGCATGACTTCGACCTCTGGCGGAGCGGAGGCCTGTCTACGGCTGCCTTGGGTGAGCGTGTGCGGCTGGCATGGGGGCTGCTGCCTCCGCCACTTCTGGTGGTGCAGGGAGAGGCGGAGAGCACCGATTCAACGGTCGTCTGGCGGGGCGCGCAGGTGGCCCGCTGGAGGGCGGAGGCCAGGCAGCCGGCGGAGCTCACAGCAGCGCTTGTCGCACAGTCGCATCAGCTTTGCGGACGGAGCCTCACGGAGCCCCGTGCGGCTGCCGCCATCGCCGCGTCGGGCAGGGCACTGCCTCAAGCCGTCTCGCTCACCTTGGCAACACAGGCGCTCCGGATCTGTCTCATGGAGGGCGCCAGCATCGCAGAGATGGGGCGGCTGCTCGATGGGTGGGAGACCGCTGGATCCGAGGCGCGCACGGCACGACAGCTCGCCGAGCTTGCGCGCGAGGTCTGCCTGCCGGAGCGGCTGCTCGCGTTGGCCTCCGACGGGCAGCTCCCCGCGCTACTCGTCACACCCTCGGTTGAGCAGGAGCTCCGCGGTGCGCTCAAGCTGGGGTCGCTGAGCGATGAGGGTGAGCTGCCGCAGGCCATCCGCGACGCGGTCGATGCCGCAATCGCCGGCCCGGTCGTCGGCGCGGCCCGCTGCTTCGTCGTCGCGCAGGATGTGCGCTGGCTCTTTGCCCGCGTCGCCGCCCGCCGCCACCCAGCCGTCCCTGTCTTCGGTCACCGCGAGGTCCGCCATGCCGGCGTGGAGCTGGCCGTGGTCGGTCGGGTCGCCGCGCGATAGCGCGCAGGGGCTGCGTTCCGGTGCGCGATTCTGACTGCGCAATTCTGACCGCGCGGTCACGGCGCAATGCGTTAGCAGAGATTTTTTGTGCCCGATCTTTATCGTTCGTAGGAGTCTCCCATGCTGATTCAAATCAGTCGCTCGCTGCGTGGTGCGGCGG
>CAIWGR010000714.1 GCA_903912275.1 uncultured delta proteobacterium | reverse complement strand
GGGCCACAGTTTCATCCGGCTCGCAGTTGCAAACATGGCGCACGCCGAGCATCTAAGCCGAATTCATTACCTCTTGACGGACGAAACCTGCTCCGTCACTTTGCGTGAAACCGCCCTCAGGGAGTGTGCAATGAGCCAACCGATGGTCACCGATGAGTCGTTCCCGACAACCTGGCGCGAGCTGGTAGAGACCTACGGCAGCCGCCTAAAGCAGGCGGAGGCGCGCGGAGTTGCACTCGGAGAAGAGCGCGGAGAAGAGCGGGGAATTGCTCTCGGAGAAGAGCGTGGCGAGGCCTCGGCGCGGCAGGCCACGCTGGACCGGCTTCTGGAGGTAGCCGCCACGATGCTGCCGGCCGAGACCATCGAGGCGCTGCGCGCCCAAGGCGACCCCGTCGAGGTGGCGTTGGCGATGGCCGCCGCGGGGCGGTGAGCGCCCCTACTCCGCCTTCCCCCAGTCCCGCTCCGAGGTCATCGCCATGAAGGCCTTCTCCAGCGAGGTACCGCGGCGCAGGCCGAGGATGGGGACCTGGTGCTCCAGCAGCACGCGGAGGACGATCGCGATGGCCTCGGCCGGGTCTCGGCGGGCGTCGTAGGCAATGCGGAGGTCGGTGAGTGCGGTGAGCTCCGCCTTGGCGTCGCCACCGAGTGCGGCCATGAGTTCGGTGAGCGGTACCGGCGCGCCGCGACCAAGCTCGAGCGACAGCTCCTGGCCCTGCCGCGTGAGCTCGCCGATGGTGCCGGCCTGCACCAGCTTGCCATGGTCGAGAATGGCGCCGTGGGTGCAGATCTCCTGCACGTCGGCCAGCTGGTGGCTCGAGACCAGCACCGTGGCGCGGGGCGCCTGACGGGCGATGATCTCCTTGATGTGAAAGGCGCTGCGCGGGTCGAGGCCGGTGGTCGGCTCGTCGAGGAGCAGCACCTCCGGGTTCCCGATGAGCGCCGCCGCGATGCCGACCCGCTTGGTCATGCCGTGCGAGAGCTCGGAGCCCCGCTTGGTTGCCGAGTCGGTGAGGCCGACCTCTGCCAGCACACGGGCGGCCTCGGCGTGGGCGGCGCGGTCGTCCATGCCCATGAGGCGGGCGTAGTGGGCGAGCTGCGCGGCGATGGTCACCTGGGCGGGGAACCAGGCGTCCTGGGGCAGCACCGCCACGCGGCCGCGGAGGGTGTAGAGGTTGCCCACCTCCACGCCCAGGATGCGGGCCGAACCGCTGCTCGGCCGGAGGATAGAGGCGAGGATGCTGAAGGTGGTGGTCTTGCCCGCGCCGTTGGGGCCCAGCAGGCCGTAGACGGCGCCGCGCGGTACCTCGAGCGAGAGGGCGTTCACGGCGCACTTGTCGCCGTAGAACTTGGTGAGCGCGTTGATGCTGATGGCGGCGTCGGAGTGGCTCATAGGTCACGCTTGCGGAGGCGGAGGTCGGCGAGCGCGTAGAGCCCGGCAGCGAAGGCGAGGTAGGCGCCAACAGAGGTGGCCGCGGCGGTCCATCCCGACTGCCAGATGCCGGGCTCGTAAGAGCGCGGGGCGAGCCAGACGAGGACGGTGAAGGGCTGCAGCGCAGGGCGGCTCTCTGCGAGGTGTTCGATGGTGGCAAAGCTGGCCAGCAGGGCCGAGAGCAGCATGGAGCCCCAGAGCGCCGCGGTGGGTCGAGTGAAGTGGACCGAGGCCAGCGTGGTGATGGCCAGATAGGTGAGCATGAAGGGGATGAGGAGCAGCACATACTTGAGCGCGAGCCAGTAGGTGGCCGGCGGGAAGGGCATGTCGAGCATGGCCTGCGCGGAGGTGAGGAGCAGGCCGCTTCCCACGACGACGAGGAGGCCGAGGACGCCTGCCCAAGCGAGGGTCTTGCCCGCAAGGGTCTCAGAGCGGGAGACCCGGAGCAGGTTGAAGTTGAGCGAGCGGGCCTGCAGCTCGCTGGTCATGTAGTCGTAGCAGGAGAGCGAGATGAGCGAGGGCAGGAAGGCCTGCAGCCCCCAGACCAGTGCGGGGATCATGAAGGAGGTCTGGAAGTCGGGGTGGAGCTGGGCGGTCTCGATGCCGCCGAGCCGGGCGACCATCTCGTCGTAGCCCTTGGAGGCGACCATGGAGACCATCGCCGAGGCGGTGAGCGGGTTGGCGCCGCTGGCAACCATGGACTGGATGAGCTGGGCGCGGAGCTGATTGAGCGTCCATGCGTAGCCCGCGCCTCCCATGAGGGCGCTGCCGAGGTAGAGGACGGTGATGGCCCAGAGCCGCTTGCTCCGCGAGGCGGAGACCAGCTCGTGGCGAGCGACCTCCAGAATGGGTTTGAGCATGGAAATCCTCAGGGTTCGCAGTGAACCGGTTGACCGACGAGGAGAGTGCCCCCGCCGCGCACCAGGGCGTTCTGGCCGAAGATGACCTTGTTGGCGAACTTTCGGGTGCGGGCAAGTGTGGCGAGCGGTTCGGTGCCGGAGCGGCCAGTGGCGGGGTCGTTGTTGACCATGACGCAGCGAGCGCAGGGCTTGACGAGGTCGATGACGACGGAGCCGATCGTGAGGCGGCGCCAGTGGTCTTCGGCGAAGGGCTCGGCGCCTGCGATGACGAGGTTGGGCCGGTAGCGGAGCGGGTCGGCG
>CAIWGR010000713.1 GCA_903912275.1 uncultured delta proteobacterium | reverse complement strand
CGGCCGCGCCGGTCTGCGTATCGAGACGCTGCGGAACCATGCGGAGGCCTGGCAGAGCGTGCCCGAGGTGGAGCGGAGTGGCCCCTTCCGGCTGGTCTGTCCGGGCCGTCTCCGTGACCGGGTGATGAGCCAGGGACTGGTGCGGGCACTGGCTGCGCTGGCGGCGGAAGGCTGGGGGCCGGATCGGCTTGTGCTCGAGGTGGCCGGACCGCTCTCGCGACGGGCAGAGGATTCGTTCCGGGCTGCGGGTGTGCTCCGTTTCGTCCGGCTGGTGGACTGGATGCCGCAGGCGGAGGTGGCGGGCTGGTTGTCGCGAGCCGACCTCATGGTCGTCGTGACGCAGCCGACACAGCAGCGCATCCCGGCGAAGTTCTATGAGTGCATCGTCGCGCCGCGTCCGCTGCTTGTCTGTGGCGCAACGCCAGAGCTGGCGCGGCTGACGGCGGGCATGGAGGGTGTGGCGTTGTGTGACCGTGAAGACGCTGCGGCGATCGCTGCGGCGATTCGCGCCGTGCTGGCGGGGAGCCGCGCGCCTATCGCTCGAGAGGCCACGGTTTGCTCGAGTGCGGTTGCTGCAGCGGCGTTGGCTGCGCTGCTCGATGCTGCAGCGCAACGCGGCGGTGTGGCGCCGCCGCCGATCGGGGAGTAGGAGCCTCATGCCATTTCGAGAGCTCGCTTTGCCCCATTGTCTCTATCTCTCGTCGGCCTTCCCGCCGATTGCCCAGGCAGGTGGGCTGCGCGCCTTCAAGTTTGCCCGCTATCTCCCCGATGCGGGGTGGCGGGTGACGGTGCTCTGCGCGCCTCTGCCTGCGGGCACGGATGACGACGGGTTGCCCGCCCAGTTGCCCGATGAGGTTCGGGTGGTTCGGCGGTGGGGTCTCCCCAACGATCCGCTCGTGGACGAGCGGAGCGGGTCGGGTCTTTTTGACGCGTCGGGTGCTACCTCCTCGGCGCTCGTCAGCCGCATCGCTTCGTTTCGTCGTCAGCATCTGCCGCCCGATTTTCTGCCGCTCGGTCGGCGTGAGATCCCCCGCGCGTGGCACGGTGTCGCAGCAGCAGAGGAGCTCATCGCGGCAGACCGGCCCGATGTGATCTTGGCCAGCATCGACCCGGAGGCGACCATGGTCGCGGCATCGAGGCTGTCGAAGCGCCACGGGATTCCGCTTGTGCTCGACCTCCGCGATCCGTGGGCAACCTGTGACCTGCGGCGTCCTGCCCGCTGGCCGTTGCAGCGAGGGATGGTGGATGCGATCGAGCGGAGTGCGATGGAGCAGGCTGCGGCGGTCATCTGGAACACGGAGACGGCGCGCGCGGTCGCGACAGAGCACTATGGGGAAGCGCTCGCCGCGAAGTTTTCGGTGGTCCGCAATCATCACGACAGCGGGCTCATCGGCCGGGTGGTTGCGCACCATCACGAGGGGTCGGCACCGTTCCGAGTGCTGATCTTGGGCCGGCTCCGGAAGTATCTGGAGGGCGGTGTGCTGTTCCGGGCGCTCGCGCGTCTGCGCGCCTCGGGCGTCACGCCGACACAACTACGGGTGGAGATTGCGGGCACTGTGCCCGTAGAGAGCCTGAACCTTGCGTCATCGCTTGGTGTCAGGGATTTTGTAGAGGTCGCGCCTGCGGTGCCTCATTGGCAGATCGGTTCTGCGCTGGCGCGCGCCGACCTTCTCCTCGCGCTCAGCAACGCCTCGGTGCAGCGCATTCCTTCCAAACTCTTCGACTACCTGGCGACCGATCTGCCGGTGCTGGTGCTGGCCGACAACCCGGAGATCGCCGCGATGACCGCGGAGATCGCCGGCGTGCAGCAGCTGTCTCTCAGCGACGATGCGGGGCTTGCTGCGTCGCTCCACGATGCGTTGCTGCATCGTGGCTCACGGTTTGCGCGCGACGCGAGCGGCTTCGACAGCCGGGTTGCGACGGAGGCGCTGTCGGTGATTCTCAAGCAGGTGATCGCGCATGGGTGAGCGTCCGGCGGTCGCGGAGCGGTGGTCGAGTGCGCTCGCCTCCTACTACATGGTCGACATCATCGGTCTGGCCGGCTTTCTACTGCTGACGCCGCGGATGATCGCCCACTTTGGCGCCACCCAGTATGGCGTCTTGGCGTTGGCCGCTGGTCTCACGGGCTATCTGGGGCTTCTGGATCTGGGCATCAAGCCGGCGCTCACGCGCATGGTTGGCGCGGCTTGGGCCGTGGGTGAGCGCTCGCGGGTCGAGGCCCTGTTGCGGCTCGGTCTGGCAGTGCTCTCCCTGTCCGGCGGCTTGGCGCTCGGCGCCGCGATACTCATCGCATCCGACCTTCACACCCGCCTGTCGCTCGCAGATGGCCTGGCAGTCGCCCCCTTTGTGGTGGTGAAGGGGGCGGAACTGGCGATTCAGCTCGCAGGGAGTCCCTTCGAAGCAGCCAACTATGCGATGGATCGTGTGGTGCGGATGAATGCTGTGCGTGCTGTGGCCCGCGTGATGGAGGTGGTCGCCGGGGCGGCCGCGCTCGCCTGGTCGTTGCCGCTGGTCTTTCTGGCCTGGGCCTCGCTGGCGACGACGCTGGTCGGGGTGGTGCTACAGTGGAGCACGCTGCGGGAGCGGCTGCCGGGGTTCCAGCCAGGTCGGGTCCGGGCGCCTGCAGGCATGGCCCGTGAACTGGCCGGTTTTGCCGGCTTCTACCTGGTCAACAGCGCGGTCGTTGTCCTGATCTTCCGGACCGACGAGATCGTGATCGCCGGTAGCCTCTCTCTGGCTGCGGTGGCGATCTACGCGCCGCTCAACCAGGTCGCGCAGGCGCTGATGGGGGCACTGGCGAAGATTCCCACCGCCTCTGGCCCCAAGCTTGCCATTCACATCGCGCGGCAGGAGCGGACAGAGGCCGCCGACCTGCTCCGCTCGACCCTCGCGGGGACCTTGGGTGCCGGCCTGGTGCTTGCGCCGGTGCTGCTCTTCTTCGGTAGACCCATCGCCTCCATCTGGCTTCGGCAGGAGATCTCGTTTGCCCTCGTCGCCTCCTTTGTCGCAATCATCGTGGCCCACCTGCCCGTCGCGGTCGCCTCTCGGTACATCGGCGCGGCCGGCATTGTCCGGTCTGTCACAATGGTCTCGGTGGCGGCGGGGCTACTGAACCTTGGTCTGAGCATCGTCCTTGTGCAGCGATTTGGTCTTACCGGTGTGGCCTGGGGTACCCTCTTTGCGCAGCTCATTACGACGACTTGGTTCAACCCGCGCGTCGCCATGCGACATGCCGGGCTTTCCCTTTCGGAGGTGATTTCTGCCCTGATGAAGACCGCTGCGCTGCCGGTGCTAGTCTCGGTAGCGGTAGCGGCCGGCGCAGCAACGGTGCTACCCTTGGTGCCCGCCGCTCTGCTCTCCGTGACCGTCGCCATTGCAGCGGCGGTGCGGGTTGTGGCCAAGAGCCGGCAGGTCGCCCCCTCCGGGATCGAACATGCCTAAGTTCCTCTATCTCAGCCCCTCCTT
>CAIWGR010000712.1 GCA_903912275.1 uncultured delta proteobacterium | reverse complement strand
GGTCTCACGCCGGACGGCACCCACATCGAGATTGTCCGGTACGGCCCGAACGCCGACGCGATGGCCTTCCTTACCACCGTCCACGCAGGTGGCGGGCCGCTCCCGCGCCAGTTCTACTGGCTCAAGGAGATCGTCAAACATCCCCGCCACTTCCTGCGCAGCCTCTGGCCCTTCGGCTGGTCCAAGACGGTGGCCATCGTGCTGGCGATGCAGGCCGTCGACAACTCCATGCGGCTCAACCACAAGCGCAACTGGTGGTGGCCCTTCAGCAAGACCCTCTCCAGCGACTGGGGCGACAAGAAGGCCCCGCCGACCTTCATGCCCGCGGCCAACGAGGTTGCGCAGCGGCTGGCAGCCAAGATGGGTGGCGTGCCCGGCTCCGTACTCCCGGAGGTGGCGCTCGACACCACCACCACCGCCCACATCCTCGGCGGCTGCCCCATGGGCAAGAACGCGGCCGACGGCGTCATCGACACCGACAACCGCGTCTTCAACTACCAAGGCCTCTATGTGGTCGACGGCTCGATGATCGGCGCCAACCTTGGCGTCAACCCCACCCTCACCATCACCGCAATGGCGGAGCGGGCCATGGCCAAGATTCCACCGAAGAACGCGGTCGCCTGACGGAGAGCAACGATGTCACTCTGCTTCGATCTCGGTGAAGAACAGCTCATGGTGCGCGACGGGGTGCGAAAGCTCCTCGCCCGCTTCGCACCGCGCCGCCGTGAGCTCCGGCAGGCGATGTACCGGCGCGAGTTCCCCACCGAGCTCTGGGAGGCTGTCGCCGACGCAGGCTTCATGGGAGCCATGATTCCGGAGGCCTATGGCGGCACCAACATGGGCATCATGTCGATGGTCTTCCTTTCCGAAGAGATGGCGGCTTTTGGCGTGTCGCACCCGCTCTTTGCGCTCACCTCCATGGACGCGCTCTGCATCGTGCGGGGCGCCTCGGAGGAGATGAAGCGGGCCTGGCTCCCCGAGATCGCCGCCGGCCGCCGCAAGCTCGCCTTCGCGGTCACCGAGGCCGACGCCGGCACCAACACCTTCCGCATCTCCACCATGGCGAAGCGCGACGGCGACTCCTTCCTCCTCACGGGCGAAAAGCAGTGGATCACGGCCGCTGACTGCGCCGACTACATCCTCGTGGTGGCCCGCACGACGAGCCGCCACGACTGCGACGCGCAGGGGCTGCCGCGCGCGCACGGCCTCACCCTCTTCCTCGTCGACCCCCGCGCCGAGGGCGTAACGCTCACGCCGATGGCGACCGGCAGCATCGAGGGCGCGCGGCAGTTCACGGTCACCTTCGACAACGCCCGCGTCCCCGCCGAGAACATCATCGGCGAGGTCGACCAGGGCGCGCTGCCGCTCTTCCTCGCCCTCAATCCCGAGCGCATCCTCATCGCCGCCACCATCGTCGGCGTCACCGAGTACTGCCTCGAGATCGCCTGCGACTACGCCCGCCAGCGCAAGGTCTTCCGCAACGCCCCCATCGGCTCCTACCAGGCCATCCAGCACCCGCTCGCACAGGTGAAGATTCAGCAGGAGGCCACCCGCCTCATGACCTGGCGCGCGGCCACCTCGTTCGACCGTGGCGACGACCTCGCGCAGACCGGCGTCTGGTCCAACATGGCCAAGTATATGGCCTCCGAGCTCGGCGTCTTCGCGGTCGACCGGACCATCCAGACACTGGGCGGAAACGGCTTCGATCAGGAGATCGGGGTCATCCAACTGTGGGAGGGGATGCGTCTCTTCAAGACCGCGCCCATCTCCAACGAGATGATCCTCAACTTCCTCGCGGAGCAGACGCTCGGCCTGCCTCGCTCCTACTGAGCGCGCCTCCGTGTCTCGCCTGTTGCCCACGCCCGTTACCCCTGCCGATGCGCCCGACCGCCTCATGCGCTGGGGCACCGGGTCGGTGCACCTCTTCGCGCTGCACGGTTGGGGCGGAAGCCACGAGACCTTCGCGCCACTCGCCCAGCACCTCGATGCCCGCTTCACGCTCTGGGCCCCCGACATGCCCGGCTACGGCGCCTCTGCGCCGCTCGAGCACTGGGAGCGCACGGTCTATCTGAGCCGCATCGAGGCGCTCCTGGAACTGCTCCCTAAGGCGCCCGTGCACCTGCTTGGAAACTGCAGCGGAGCCATCGCCGGACTCGCGGCGATGCAGCAGCAGCCGAGCCGTTTCGAGCGGCTCGTATTGGTCGATCCCTTCGCCTTCACCCCCTGGTATCTCAAACTCTTCCTCTGGCCGATCGTCGGCCGGCTCTTCTTCTGGTCGACCTTCGCCAACCCGCTCGGCCGGTGGTTCACCAACCTCTCGCTCGCCAGCAAGCGCGAGGCCGACACCGACCTCACCGCCTCCTTCTCCGCGGTGCCTCCCAGCACCGCATGGAACACCCTCCGCATCCTCGACGAGGTCGGCTCTGTTGCCCCCTTCGCGGTCTACAGGCAGCCCGCGCTCATCCTGCGCGGCGGCAAGACCTTTGCGGCGATCCACGCATCGGTTCTCCAGTGGCGCGCCATCTGGCCCTCCGTCGAAGTGGTTGAGGTTCCTCGCACGGGCCACCTGCCGCTCACCGAGGCGCCCGATGAGGTCGCACGCCAGCTCGCCGCCTTCCTGCTACCGTCGGAAGAAGCTGGCGGGTAGCGCGGCGACCTCTGCGCAGCTTGCGCTGTCCTCTACTCGCCGTGCCGAAAACCAGTTGGCATCGGGCTTTGGATCGGGACGGGTTTCGGGCCCGTTTGAGAGGAACCGAGAACTCGCGCCCAAGATGGTCTGCGTCTGACGCCAGCGCACCGAACCGCTGATGCTGTCGGCGGTCACCCGGTTCGGCCGTAGCTCCGACCAACCCTTCTGCGTGACGAAGATCTCGCCGTCGATGATACCACGAACGGCAACCGTCACGCCGGGTTGCCCGTCGCCATCCTGGTCGAAGACCCGCGTGTCGTTCGCCTCGGTCGGCAGCTTCTCGCTGTCGGGTGCCGAGAGCCGGGCGCCGAGCACATCCCAGCGGGACCACGGCGCGAGCTGGAGTTTGCCGTCGCCCGCGGTGAGCCTGCTCTGCCAGCGCTGCTCCGGCATCGCCCGCAACAGTGCGGGCGGGATCGAGGTGCGAACCAGCTTGGAGCCCTCGATGCGCATTCCACAGACCTTGGCACGGGCCTGCACCAGCCCTCCCTCCTGCGACAGGGTCACGAGCAGGCGCGTCGTCGTCTCGGAGGAGACATCTCCCACGATCGGGATGGCAGAGAGGCTCCGATGAACAACCAGCTGCGCCCAGGTACCGCCGAGGTCGGTGCTGGCGCCAGCACCGGTCTCGTCTGGCGCGGCGGAGTGAAGCGCCGCGGGCAGCAGGAGCAGCAGGCAGGTGAGAAGTCCTCTCATGGGCGCTCCGACCAGCGGGCGGTAGGCAGGCGCCACCAGGGGAGGTGCGGGTAGGCGTGATGCTCCCAGTGGTAGTCGAAGTGGTAGCAGGCCAGCAGCGAGAGCCAGCGTGGAAGGCTGCTGCTTGTGGCACGGTGGTCGTCACTGGCCGTTGCCTGGTCGCGGTGCGGGAGCCAGGTGCCAAAGGTGAAGAGCTGGAGCGTGCTGAGCAGCGTGGGGATGACCCAGAAGGCGATCAAGCGAGGCTCGGCGATGTGCAGCAGGTGGGCCGCGACATTGAAGACCACGGCCATGACCGCAATCTGGCGCCAGGTGATGTAGCGGCGCAGAAAGGCAAGGTACCAACCTGCAAATGCCTCGCCGTGACCGTCGTGAAAGTCGGGGTCTTCGGCGGTCGCCGGCGCTGCGTGGTGGAGTTTGTGCGCGGCCAGGAGGGCATCGAGGGAGAAGGCCGCGTAGAGCCCCACGGCCACGCGTCCAATGAGGTTGTTGAGGCCGCGATGGTTCGGCCAGACGGTGCCATGCATCGCATCGTGAGCGGTGATGAAGAGACCGGTCGAGAGATAGATCATGACGATCATGACGAGCAGCGAGGGGAGCGGCTGCGCGAGCGGGTCGAGCGAGGTGAGGGCGAAGG
>CAIWGR010000711.1 GCA_903912275.1 uncultured delta proteobacterium | reverse complement strand
CTGAGCCGGTGGTGGCGGAGTGGCTCCAGCTGCTTGGCGTAGAGTTGGTGCATGTGCCGGGGTGTACCGAGTCTGCCGCGAACTACTTCCTGGCTGTGGACGCCCTAGGTCTTGTTGCAATGAAGGTTCAGCCGGAACGGCTGATTGTGGTCGGCTGCAATTCGAGCTCGCTGCCACTGTTGCGTGCTGTCCACAGCGCCGGTTTACCAGTCGCCGCGGTTGCGCTGGCGCTGCCCGATCGTGAACTGGCGAGTTGGTCATTCACCGTCGAACCGGTTGTGAGCATCGAGCATCCGAGCGCCGCCACGGACGATGGTTGGGAACCGGGATTGGCCCCTGTGGAGAAGGAAGACCATTCGTTCAACGAGGGCGTGCCGCCGCGTACCGGGCGGGTGCTGGCCTCGTTCGGCGCTGATTCCTGGACGGAGGGTGATACGTACGATGAGGAGTTCGAATCGGCCTGCGCGCATCACATGGCTGAACTTGCTTATGGCGAGTTCATCGCGGCGGATGAGGCGGCCAATCGCGCCGCAGCGCAAGCCGAGGTCGAGTCACGAGCGGAACATCCCGCTCGCAGGGCACCGTCCATTCGGACTGTCATCACAGAGCGACTCCCCATGCAGGACGCGGCGTTGCCTACGTCGGCGCCGGAGATGGCGGACCTTTCCAACCCAGCAAATGTGGCGAAACTCCTTGTGCTCGGGACGGGGCGGGCCTGGACCGAGGGGCACTCGTTGAAGAACTCTCCCCGCGTCGTCACCACCGTACTTGAGTGGATCGATAAGACGGGTGCGCTGCCTCTTTCGACTCCAAGCGTGAAGGAGTTCCGAGCCGAGTTTGAGCAACTGGACAAGCATGCTCGGAACGCTGGGTTGTTGGGCGAACTTTCTAAGCCGGCGCATCTTGCGGTGCTGGGCTGGCTCGTGAATCGGGTTCGGCACCTTCAGGAGGTGGCTCACGGATTGCCCGCTGAGGAGACGGAACGGCTAAACGGTGTGATGGGGATGCTCTCGCAGCACTCGCGCGATCAACAACCCGGCTACCTCAACGGCCTCAAACGTGCCCATGAGCCTGAGCGCGGCAGTTGGAACGAAGATGCGCTCTTCTGGGCCGCGAAGGCAAAGACCGAACTCGGTTGGAGAGCTACGACCGCGATGGAGCGGACGCACGGCGCAGAGGCGAAAGAGAGTTGGAACCGAGACAACAGTTACCGAGAGCTCTTCGCGCTTGTTCGAGCGGATGCTCCGCCGGAGGCAGAACTGATTCTCGGGAAGGTGCGTATCTTGTTGGCGCACGGGGGTGCCGCCCAACGACAAACGGCTTGTCCATGCGATGTTGGACTTTGACCACCTGCTCGGCGGAGCCGAATTCACGCGACTCCTGGCATCTGTCCGAGATGAGCGGGCAGAGCGCGAGCGCGAGGCACGTGAGGAGGAGGTCACCGAAGTACGACTGGTGCCTCCGGATTGGGCCGGGTTTGCTTTCACCAAGGGAATGCGTGTCGCCATCATCGGCGGAGATGAGCGCCCAGAGAGGCGCGAACGTCTTCGGGTGGAGTTTGGATTCGGCGAGCTCGAATGGATCGAGACGAGTCCCAATGCTGGCGTGGCCCGCGTGCATGATCTTGCCCAGCGTATGAAGAACGGCTCGCTGGATTTGGTCGTGGTCTTACAGGCCTGGGTTTCGCACAAGATCACCGACATCGTCTTCGGCACCGGTGCGCCCGCGTGCGAGGTCGTGCTCTCGGCCACCTACGGCGTGACGCAGGTGCAGCGCGCCGTTGAGCGGTACCTGTTGGGAATCCGTCACGATTGAGGCCCTGTGGCTTGCTATCGCACAGGTGCGAGATGGCGTAGCGTGTAGCAGTGTGGCCGGCTCGGTCATGCAGGTTGCACAGGAGACGCCATGGCCCCGATGAACCAGATGAAGCCTTCGGACATGGTGGCCTACATTCGGTTCGGCGAGGAGGATCATGCTCATCTGCGCGCGTTGTGGCCGCGGGTGGAGCCAGAGCTCGATAACATCTGTGCGGTATTCTACGCGCGTGCGCTGTCGAACCCTGTGACGAGCGCGGTGCTGGGCGACCCGGGGCGGGTGAGTCGGCTGATGTCGACCTTGAGGGTCTGGATGATGGAGCTGCTGAACGGTCCCTGGGATGCGGCCTATTGGGGGCGTCGTAGCCGGATTGGCCACCGTCATGTGGAGATCAACCTGCCGCCGGGTGCGATGTTTTCGGCGATGACGGTGGTGCGTGAGGAGCTGTCGCGCATCATCATGCGCGAAGCTGCAAACCCGACGGAGACCCTGGTCGCGTTGTGCAAGGTGACGGAGCTCGACCTCGGCGTCATCACGGGGACCTACTATGACGAGCAGCGCGACAAGCTGCTGTCGCAGTTCGAGACGCTGATCGTGTCGAACATTCAGGCGCCTGCGATCCTGCTGGACAGCCGCGACATGGTGACGGCCTCGACGCCGGCGATGGAGCGGCTTGCGGAGGCAAAAACGCTCATCGGAAGGCCGCTGGCAGACTCGCTGCCTCCCGCGCTGATCGCGGCCTCGGACTTGGTCTATCACCTTGCGCACGCGCGGCGGCTTCGGCGCTCGGTGACGCTGCCCCGGGTGGATGTGGTGATGGGTGGACGGACGCTGCATCTGGCGATCACGGTTGTTCCGCTCGACCATCCGCGCGCCGATGTGCTGGTGCAGGTGGAGGACCAGACGGATGCGATTCTGGCGGAGGCTCGTCTGCGCAAGCAGGAGAACCTCGCGCAGCTCGGTACCCTGGCCGCGACGGTGGCGCATGAGCTCCGTAACCCGCTGGCTGGCATCAGCGGCGCACTGCAGGTGCTGTCGCGGGGCTTCGAGCCGGGTGATCGGCGAGCCGAGGTGATGAAGAAGGTGATGACGCAGGTGCACGGACTGGACGCGTTGGTGTCTGACCTGCTCGCCTTCGTGCGGCCGAAGGAGCCGCGGCGGGAGGCTGTTGCGCTGCATGAGGTTGTGGCGTCGGTGGTGGAGAATGCGACCATCCGTTTTGGCGGAATCCGTATCGGATTTTCGGGCGACGGTGAGGGGCTCGGCGACACGGAGATGGTGCGTCAGATTCTGCTGAACCTGGTCATCAATGGCTGCCAGGCGGTTGGCGAGGGCGGCGAGGTCTGGATCGACGTGGCCGGCGACGCGGTGACGGTCTCCGACAGCGGCTCGGGGCTCTCGCCGGAGGCGAAGGAGCGGCTGTTCGAACCCTTCTTTACGACGCGGACGCACGGCACCGGGCTCGGCCTGGCGAACAGTATGCTGCTGGCGCAGGCGATGGGTGCCCGCCTGCTGGTGCTCGAT
>CAIWGR010000710.1 GCA_903912275.1 uncultured delta proteobacterium | reverse complement strand
GCGTCTCCGGCGGTCTGTCCGGCCAGGTCAAGCGCGCGGACTGCCTCCACCATGAAGGAGCGCTCCCGGAGCGAGCCGAGCAGTTCCGCGCGGAGCAGCTCCGAGTTCGGCTGCGCCGACAGCGCACGCACCCGAAGGACCACGGCGACGCTCGTCAGTGCCTCATCCCGGTCGAGCAGGCTGGCAGCCCGCCCAAACAGTTCGGCCTGCACCTCCATGTCCGGAGACTCCTCCGCGGCCGCGACCGTAAGCGCAACCCGCGCCGCCAGCTCACCGTTCTCCAAGAGGTAGTCTCGCGCATACCCAAGCACCTCCGGCCGCGCTTCAGGCGCCTGCAGCAAGACCTGCAGTGCCGTCACGAGGCGAGCGTCCTGAATTCCGCGTGCAACCAGCGGCTGAAGCCGCGACGCGGCATCCAGTGCGTCTCCAAGCTCGTCCAACGCGACCCGTGCCGTCTCGATCCGCAGCGTCACACCCTCTTCGTCGAAGGCAGCGCCCACAAGATACCGGTCGGCCATCGCAAGCCACTCGGACGAGTAGCCTAGAGCCCGGTAGGCATGAAGCAGCGGCAGCATCGCCGCGCGGTCTGTCGACCGGATACTCAGGACGGCCTGATAGGCCTCCACGGCCTCTTGGAAGCGTCCCTGGAGCATCCTGATGCGACCCAACTCCGCATAGGCCGAGGCCGCTGCATCGCCCTCGCTCGAGAGCGCGCGCCTCGCATGCAGTTCGCCCAACTCGTCCCAGCGATTTGCCAGCGGAAGGAGCCGCACCAGCGCTTCTACCGCCTCGCCATCATCCGGAATCATCGACAAAACCTTCAACCAGAGCCCGCACGCAGCCTCGAGCCGCAGCGGCGGCTGCTCAGCGAGCGTCGCAGCGTCGCGAAGCAGCGCAACGCGGACCTCGGCTCCGGGGCCGGACTCGAGGATCCGGCCGTTCAAATGCATCAACCCGTCTCGGTCTCCCGACATCTGAAGCGCCGCACGCAGCGCCTCCGCAGAACTCGCAACCGAGGGGTCGGCGTCGAAGGCACGCCGAAGCGTCTGCACCGCACCCGATGAATCTCCAAGCTCCATGAGGCGGACCATGCCCGCTTCTCTCAGCAGGGCCACGGAGCGCTCAAGGTTGCTGCTTACCATGGCAGCCTCTTCAAAGACGCGCACACAGTCAGCCATGGCGTCGTGCGCGCGGCAGAGCGCTGCAAGCGCGTCACTCAGCGCGCCCTGCTCGGGATCGTCGAGCAGCGCGCGCGACAGATGCCCGAACTGCTCCTCCGCCGGACTACCCGCAGCATCCATCGCCGCAACGAGCCGCAGCGTCAGCCCAGACCGCGAACTGCGCTCCTCGGCAAGACTCAATTGGAGCAACAACATCTCCACGCGAATGGCTGCATCCTCGCGCGCTGCGCGCTCGGCCAACAGCGCGAAGGAGACAACCCAGCCCTTGTCCGCCGCCCGCTCCGCCACCCGCGTAAGCGTCTGGAGGATCGCCTCCAGCACCCGACCGAGCGAAACATTCTCCGCCAGCGCCTTCTCGTAAGCAGCGTGGCAGCCAGCCCAGTCCTCAAGCGACTCATCGAGCACCATGCCAAGGTAGAGCAGCACACTCACCCGCTCGTGACCCGTCGTCATGAGACCAGATAGCTCCTGCAGCGTCTCCACGAGTTCGCTCGGGCGCTTGAGCGTGGAGAGCAGCTCCGCGAGCATCGTGAGCACATCCACCGCGCCCCCGAATCGGCTCCGAATCTCGCGACAGACCGAGACCGCTCCATCGAGATCGGCCGATTCGTGCCGCCTCACCTCTGCCAACCGGAGGAGAATCGAACGCTGAAGCGCAGGCTCTGACGCTGCATCCGAACCGCGCCTGAGAACGGCCTCGCGCTCCGATTGGCGACCTGCGGCAGCAAGCCTTCTCTCCACCTCATCCAAAACCCGAAGCGAGCTCGGCACCGCATCAAATGCTGCGCCCCAGCCGCGAAGTGCAATTTCAGGATCCCTCAACCGCTCCTCAGCGAAGCCGGCAAGCCGTTCCCAGAGCTCCGCGCGAAGGGTCGCTGCTGGGGCCTCTTCCGCCGACCGCTCAAGCGCCTGCAACACAATTGTCCGCAGCGCATCATCGTCAGCTGTCTCGTCAGCATCGCGCCAATTCGCCTCCGATTCCGGCCGCAACAGTGCCGCTGCCACAAACGACCTGCACGCATCGGAACGCCGCGATAGCCGGTCACGATAGAGCAGCGCCAACTCGCAGTGCAGCTCAGAAAGCTCCGAGCCCGACGCAAAGGGAAGCCGGCTTCGAAGCGCAACCTCCAGCGCGTCGGCGCGATGCGCGACTCGCGCGAACGGCTCAAGCAAGGCAACCGCTGCCGTACGCTCCGAGAGCATCACCGCATCGGACTCCAAAACATCCATCAGCAGTGCCGCGAATGGCGCCGAAACGCCAAATGCGCGATCCTCCGCCTCCACCAGCGACACGCAACGGGATGCCGAACCGAGCTCCTCCCAGACCAGTCCTGCCAGCCGAAGCCGCAGTTCACTGGCCTCTGCACTGTCGCCCACCACGCTGAGCTCTTGCTCCATCCAGGTTGCTGCAGCAGCATGGTTGCCGACCGTCAACTCGAGACGGGACAGTGCCGCGAGCGCAGCCCTGTCGCCTGAAACAATCGAGAGTCTCCGGCGCCACAGTTCCAGAAGCGACGCTGGAGCCTCTTCGAGACCCTCGCCCAGTTCCGCTGCGCGTTGCAGAAGCGCTGCGCGCTCCTCCTCCTCCACCGCAAGCTCCACAAGTTCGGTGATGACCGAAAACTCTTCCGCCGCCCGCCCGGCCTCCGCCAGGAGCACCACGAGCCGGCGCCGGCTCGTGATCTCGAGCGGAAGTGCGCGACTCACAGCGAGGTACCAGTCCAACGCTGACGGGCCCAGCCCCATCCGATGATCGAGGATCTCTGCCACTCTCAACGAAACGTGAGCCGCAAAGGCTGCATCGTCCGAGCGATGTACGATGTCTGACAACGCCTCTGCCAGAGCACTCCAGCCCGAAACCGCGGCCGCAGCCGTCTCGCTCAGCTCCACCACTTCGGGCGCGAGCGGATCCAACTCCACCGCAAACATCACCAACGCAAAGCCGCGATCCGCCATACCGTCGGTCGCCAGGCAGACGCGTGTCGCCCGGACAAGCGTAGTAACCCGCTCCTCCAACCGAGTATCCGCCGCTGCGTCGGCCGTCAGCGCCTCAACAAGCGCCTCCCGATCACCGACCCGATCGTAGTGAGCGATGAGAACGGCGCGCGCGCGACCGCCCACATCTTCGTTCGACCAAAGGCCGCGCAGCAGACTCTCCGCGCGCTCCACGTAGAGTGCCGACGAGAGAAGTTCAGACGCCAGGTCAATGCCACGATACATGTCACCGCTAGCCACCACCTGCTGCTGCGCCAGTGCCCACGTCACCGCCAGCCCCTCCGGACCGGGAGACAGACCCAGCAGCCGCTCCAACACGGTTACCCGTCGGACACCGTCGCCCAGATCCCGCGCGAGTCGTTCCATGGAGGACCACGCCGCTCGGTCATCGGCGCGCAGCTCCGTGTAGTCGCTCCATGCATCCAGCGCCTCCCGCGGCATCCCCAGCTTCTCGTCGTACAGCGCCGCAAGGCGCGCGAGCAGTTCCGCCCGCGCCTCCTCTTCCGTCGCGGCCGACAACTGTGCCGCCAGAACCTCCACGAGGGCCGGCCAGTTACCCACCGATGCATGGATTTCCGCCAGCATCAGCAGCGCTTCGTCGTGCGTCCGCTCATACCGTCGTGCGTCCCCAAGAACCTCCACAGCCGACGCGTGCGCGCCAAGGTCACGGAAGAAGATTCCAGCTGCCTCGAGCAGAAGACGCGCACGCTCGTCGGCGTCGTCCGTCAGACCCGCGCACTCCAGCAACACGACGGCGCGAAGCTCCGCGTTGCCCGACGCCGCGAACAGTTTCTCCAGCGACCCCAGCAGTTCGCGATCGTGGGGAACGATCTGGCGCGCGATCTCGAAGTTGGCGATCGCACTTGGCAGGTCGTTCAGCCGCTCGAGCCGGATGACCGCTGCGGCCCGAAGCCGGCTCGCCCGCTTCGTCTCATCCTGCGTCTGTTCCGCTGCCCACTCGTAGGCCACGGCGACATCTTCCCACCGATTCGACTGCTCCGCAGCGAGCTCTACCGCAAGACCCCGCGCGGAATCATCCGGAGACAGGCGATAGGCCACCAAACGGGCATCCATCGCCGCATCCGGTCGATGCAGATGCACCTCCGCGACCTCGGCACATGCATCTGCAAGCGACAACCGCCGGTGATCAGCGGCCTGGTGCAGCGCGACGTCGAGCAGGCTCCACAAGGCCTCATACCCCTGCGCCGAAACGTGCCGGTCGCGGAGCAGATCGAGCAGGCCGCCGTCATCCGCGCTCCTCCAAGCGCCCGCGCCGCCGGCGCGACGCCAGAAGGCCTCTGCCTCCACTCCCGCGGATTCCGTCTCCGCCGACGTCGTTAGAATGAGGCCATGCAGCCGCGCGGCCCCCTGCCAATCAGCCGCAACTTCGGCAGCCGCAGCAGCCTGCCGCAGCAGCGTCAAACGCTCCGGTTCTGCTTCGGCACAATCCGCCCAATGCTCGAGGTGCCACGCGACACGCCCCCAGCGGCCGAGCCGTTCCAGCAGCGAGCGCAGGAGCACACGAGCCGGCGCGTACTGCACATCCTGTTCGATAATCTGCTCCAACTCACCGATGGCAAGCTCAGGGTCGGAAAGCCGTGCATCTGCCAAGGTCGCGGCGCGCAGCAGCGCCTCCTTCGATCCCTCCGACGATGCAAGCTGGGCCACCTGCTTCCAATCGTTACGGGCCGCCGACCAGTCGCCGAGCCCTTCGCTCAACCGGGCAATCTGCTGCCAGTCCGACGCATCAAGACGAAGCGCCGATGCCTTCAGCCAGACGCCGCGCGCAGCCCCCGCATCTCCGAGCGAACGCTCCACCAAGAGCGCGATCGCACCCAGATGCGGCTCGTACGAGGCGGCGCCAAACTGCTCCAGCGCGGCCAGCCAACGGACTGCGGCCTCCGACGAACGGCCCGACGATGCTGCGAGCCGGTCGAACAGCGTCCAGTCGCACGCCTCACCGACCTCCTCCGCAAGCAGGTTGGCGGTCACAACAAAGGCAGCATCCACATCAGAGAACTCCCGCTCCCAGATCTCCGCCATCGCGCGGCTCGTCTCCCGACGCTCTCCGCTGCCGACCGCGAACCGCATCAACCCGTAGGCCTGC
Source organism: uncultured delta proteobacterium (assembly GCA_903912275.1). Classification (GTDB taxonomy): domain Bacteria; phylum Myxococcota_A; class Bradymonadia; order REDH01; family REDH01; genus CAIWGR01. The sequence continues at coordinate 144 of CAIWGR010000710.1, read as the reverse complement.
AGCAGCTCCGACCAAAGTCCCGCATCGCGCAAGTAGGGTGCCGCAACGGCCGCCGCCGCCTCGGCAACATCAGCCCGGCCGAACATCGCAACCAACCCTGTCAGAGCCAGCCCACCCGCATCCGAGCCATCATCCAGTGCCCGG
>CAIWGR010000709.1 GCA_903912275.1 uncultured delta proteobacterium | reverse complement strand
GGCGGAGGGGCTCATGTATACCTCCGAGCGGAGTCTGCAGGAGTATGCCAGTGTGCTGCCCGTCGCCGATCAGGAGGCAGTCCTCTCCGCGCTCGCCTACTGCCGTCAGGTGCTCGACCAACACATGGGCGTGGAAGAGGTCCGCGGTGCGCTGTCTGCGCTCGAAGATGCGGCCTACCGGCTGGCCGATGCGATGTATGCCAATCTGGGCGGCCAAGGCTGAGTTAACCGATGGCGCAGCGTGACCCTTACGAGGTTCTGGGGCTCGCGCGCGGCGCGACGCTGGCGCAGGTCAAGCGGGCCTTTCGGCAGCGCGCCAGGCAGACGCACCCTGATGGGCGTGGAGACGGCGCATCAGAGACCGCGTTCGACGAGGCGCGTTCGGCCTACATCCGCCTGCTCGATGAGCTCGCCATGGCGGCGGCCACGGCCGGCGGTGACAGCAGTTCGCTGGACCTCGTCACCCGGCTGCACTTCACGCCCCGCGAGCTCGTCCTGGGCACCGAGCGCCGGCTCGCCTACCCCGTTCATCCACGCGGAGACGGTGCCGTGCTGCCAGCGGGAGGCCGCACGCTGGAGTTTGTCTTTCCTCCGATGACGCCCGTGGGCGCGCGTCTGCGTTGGGCCGGACACGGCTGGCAGCGGGGCCGCGCGCGCGGTGCGCTGGTTGTCGAGGTTGTGAGTTCAGAGATGCCTGCTGGGGCCGTGAAGGGCGATGACCTCCGCACTCTTCAGCCCCTCTCAATGGTGGAGTGGCTACGCGGGGGCGAGATCTCCGTGTCGGCGCCCGAAGGGCGTGTGCTTGTAGCGCTTGAGCCGCGCCATCCCCTCACAACGAAGCTCCGGCTCTCGGGCCGCGGGTTGCCCCGGCGCGAAGGGGGCCGCGGCGACCTCATTGTTACCCTGCAGCCACGCTGGCCGCTGCCGACCGACGCTGCCTGGCCTGCCCTACTCGAGGCGCACAGTATCCACCGCTCCGGGCTGCTCGACCTCTTCTCGGCGCGCGCCGAGACGGAGGAGCCTTGAGTCGCGCTGCGATCGTCGCGGCCCTGCTGCTGGCTGGGCTGCCGGCCCAAGGTGCCGAGCCGCCTGCTGCAACGGTCCCGATTCTGGCGCTGTTGGCACCCACCACGGGCAAGCAGGCGGCGATCGGAAAGCGGGTGGTTTCGCTGGTGTCTCTGGCGCTCGCCGGCAGCCGCATCAAGGTGGTGGTCTTCGACACCGCGCCATCGCCCCGCGCGGCGGCAGAGCGGGCTGTGGAGGCAGGCGCGTCGCTCGTTCTCGGGCCTGTCGGGGCGCTGGAGACGGAGGAGGTGGCGCGCGCGCTCGAACCCACCCGTCTCTCCATGCTCGCGCTCTCCGGGGTCGCAAGCGAGGGTGCGCCTCCGAGGCGGCTGCGCGGACGCACGGCGCCCGCCGCCGAACTCCACGCAATCTGCGAGCGGGTCGCTCCGGTCGAGGGCGCGCGGATTGCCATGGTCGCGCCCGAGGGCGAGGCGGGCGACGAGGCGGTGCAGGCCTTCGCGGGGTGCCTCACCGAGCGGGGTGTTGCGCTATCGCGCCTCGTCAGGTTTCCCTCCGCGCAGCGAGACTTTGGGCGCACGGTCGCCGCGCTGGAGCAGGGAGGCACCCGTCTTCAGGCTCCGGCCCACGGTCAGGAGGGCTGGCCATCACCGCCGCGTGCGGGGCGCGTGGCAGCGACCGCTGGAGGCCGCCCCACCGTGCTTGTGGCGCTCGCAACGGCAGGTCAGGGAGCTGCGCTGCTCCCCGCGCTCGGCGTGAGGGGGTGGTTCGATGAGCCGACCCCGCTCCGTATCTTCGGAACCGGCTCGTGGGAGGGACCTGAACTTGCCACGGCTGCCTCCCTCCTCGGCCATCTGAGCGTCGTGGAGAGTTGTCCTTGGAACGACCAGCGCGACGCAGCCAGGGAATTTGTCGACCGGTTTGAGGGCGCATTTTCGGAGCTGCCGAGCCGCTTCGACGCCGAGGTTTACGACGCAGCGACCATGGCAGACCGAGGCAGAGCAGCGCTGCCCGCAGGCGTCGCTTCGCCCGAGGCATGGGCTGCTGCGATCCTGTCGCAGCGCGAGGTGGAGGGCGTCTGCGGCCTGCTCTCCTGGTCGCCCAACGGGGTGCTGTCGCATCCGCTCCAGCTCTGGAGCGTAGACGCCGACGGCGAGTTGTTTCCGAGGGCCTCTTCGTGGGATGATTGATTCGCGCGCCGGAGTTCGCCACGGTGCGGACGAGCGCTGGAGAGCAGCATGCAGATACGATGCGAACATTGTGGTCACGAGGGCGAAGCCGCCGATGCGCGCAGCGTAGATGGGGCGATATGGGTGGTTTGCGGCAGTTGCGGCGAGGCCTCGCCGTTGATTCGACCGGGCAAGCCCGATGCGCCGTCGCCACCCGCAGAGAGCACGCGCTACGCGACCACCGGCGTCTCGAGCGCTGTCGAGCGGGTGGAGATGGCGCCGCCCCCGAAGCCATCTGCTCCGGCGGCCGGGCTTCCGCCCAACAAATGCCCCAAATGCGGCCACCGTCAGGATGATCCATTCGCCTGCCACAAGTGCGGCCTTGTCTTTGCCAACGCGCAGAAGCGTCGGCCGTGGGACGAAATTCCACCCAACCGCAAGGTCGCCTACGGGCGGGTCGAGAGCGCCTTTCGCAGGCTGGTGGCAGGCGAGTCCGATGCCGCCGCGCACGCTGCGTTCGAGGCTGTTGCGGTCAAGGAGCAGGCGGTGGAGTACGCCATCCGACTCTACCGACATCACCTCGCAGACTACCCCGGCGACGAGACTTCTGCGGTGGCCCTGAGCGGGCTTGTGCAGCGGGCGCAGATGGTCGCGCAGTCGCTCGCCCGGGAGCAGATCAAGACGACGGTCGGAGCCGCGAGCCGGTCGTTGAAATGGGGGGCTGCAGCCATCGTCGTGCTGCTGCTCGCCGTTGCCGCCTTCTGGCTCATCCGCCTCATGAAGGCGCAGCAGCACCTGCTTCCGTGACGAGGCTGGACGAGCAGGCGGTCATCGAGCGTCTCACGCGCCGGCTCTCGATGGGGCGTTCGGGGCTGTGGGGTGTGGGCGATGATGGCGCGCTGCTGGCTGCGCAGGATCGGATCGTGGTGACCGACGCGATGGTGCAGGGGCGCCATTTCGACCTCCGCTGGAGCAGCTGGTCGGACGTTGGCTTCAAACTCCTCGCGCGCAATGTGAGCGACATCTTCGCCATGGGAGGTCGACCGACCGCCATGCTGCTCACGCTCGCGCTGCCGGGCGACCTCTCTGGCGAGGCGCTCGAGGGCTTTGCCGAAGGCCTCGAAGCGGCCTCGGCGCGCTGGTGTAATCCGGTGCTGATCGGCGGCGATACCACCTCGGTGGATGGGCCGGCGGTGTTGACCCTCACCCTCTTCGGAAAGCCCGGGCCGCGCCTGCTCGCACGGAGCGGTGGCCGCGCTGGCGACCTGCTCTGGGTCGATGGCCCGCTGGGGCTGGCGGCAGCAGGTCTCGCGCTTCTCGAAAGCGGGCAGCAGCATCGAAGCGAAGCCGCCGTCGCAGCGCATCGGCGGCCCGCACCCAAGCCGCTCCTCCCGGCCGCTGTGCGCGCGGCCCACGCCTGTATCGACATCAGCGATGGGCTCCTGCTCGACGCCTCACGCCTCGCGCGCGCCTCGGGATGCGGGCTCGTTGTGAGCGATGCACTCCCCGGTCGAGCGGACCTTCTCCAACTGGCGCGCGATCGCGAAGAGATGCGCGCTTGGCAGCTCACCGGCGGAGATGATTATGTCCGATTGGTGGCCGCCCCCGCTGCGCCTGGCCGCGGATGGAGCCAGGTCGGACGGCTCACCACCGATGCGGGCTGCTTCCTCGAGCGAGAGGACGGCACGCTCCACGCGACCATGCCGGCCGGATATCTCCATCGGTTCGGCGCCGCATGACAAAGTTGCACGACAGGCCAGCGGTCGTGGTAAGAGGCGGGCGTGGCGGGGTGGTGCGACGGAAGATGAGGGCGGCGTGAGCAGCGAACGGACAAATCGTGGTGTGAGCGTGAAGCCGGCCGCAAAACAGGCCAAGAAGCCCGCGAAGCCTGCGTCCAAGTCGTCGGGCTGGGGCCGAAAGGTTGCGCTCTGGGGCCTTGGGTCGCTCGTCGTCGGAGGTGCGCTAGCTGCCGGCGGCGTTGCAGGGCTCTTCTGGTACTGGGGACAAGACCTCCCCGACATCCGAACCCTGCAGGACTATCGACCCGAGCAGACGACCCGCATCTACGCCGCCGATGGAGAGGTCATCGCGACCATCGTCGGAGATGACCTCATCCGGCGAACCGTCCTGCCCTTTGACGAAATCCCCATGGTGATGCGCAAGGCGCTGCTCGCCGCAGAAGATGCCAACTTCTACGAACACGAGGGCGTAGACTACATGGGACTCGTCCGTGCTGTTGGCCGGAACCTTCAGCGCGGCAAGATGGGGCAGGGCGCCAGCACCATCACCCAGCAGGTGGTGAAGAACCTCATCCTGTCGCCTGAGCGCACCATCAAGCGGAAAATCCAGGAGGCGCAGCTCGCGGTAAAGCTCGACCGTTACCTCCGAAAAGACGACATCCTCGCCATCTACCTCAACGAGGTCTTCTTCGGCGCGCAGGCCTACGGCGTCGAGGAGGCAAGCCGCTACTACTTCGGCCACGGAGCCTCCGCGCTGACGCTCGACGAAGCCGCGCTGCTCGCCGGATTGGTGCAATCGCCCAACCGCTACAACCCCTTCAAGAACCTCGAAGCTGCGCTCGGCCGCCGCCGCTATGTGCTCGGGCAGATGAAGGAGAAGGGGTTCATCACAGCGGAGGAGTGGACCAAGGCCTCCGAAGCCAAGGTGAACCTTGTCGACCCGGCGAAGCGCGAGAGCGCAGAGGGGGCGGCCCCCGATTACGTCGTCGCCGTCCGTGCCTGGCTCGATCAGGAACTCGGCAAAGACAAGCTCCTCGGCGCGGGCTGGAGCATCTACACGCCGCTTGACCTCGACCTGCAGCGCGCCGCCGTCGCCTCGCTCCGGAAGGGGCTCCGCAAGCACGACACCGAACACGGCCTCGTGACGCCCAAACGCACGCTCGTGACGCAAGCAGAGCGCGACAGGTGGCTCCAGTCCGGCAAGGCGGAGCATCAGAACGGCGACCTGCAACCGGGCAAACCTGCAGTCGGCATGGTGGACGCGGTGGAGGGCGGCAAGGTCTGGATGCGCTTCGGCCCCGAGGTCAGGCTCGAACTCAAACTGGACCCGCTCATCCGCTTCGCCAAGGATGAGGCCGACCTCCAAGCACGATTCCCCGTTGGAGGGCTCTTCACCGTCGTGCGCCCCGTGGGTGGCCCGACAGGCGACGACGCCCCCGTCCGACTCGCGGGCGAGGCCGAAGGGGCCATCGTTGCCATTGACCCGGCGACCCGTGCGGTACGCGCCATCGTCGGTGGCTATCAGGTCTCGGGCTCCGGCTTTCAACGCGCCATCTCCGCTCAGCGTCAGATGGGCAGCAGCTTCAAGGTGCTGGTCTACGCGCAGCTGCTCGCCTCGCGCACTGCCACCGCCGCCACAATTTACGCAGATCAGCCCGCCAGCTTCGTCATCGACGGCAGCACAACCTGGCGTCCGAAGAACTACGACGGCTCTTTCAAGGGGCTCATGTCGGTGCGGACCGCGCTCGCCCAGTCCCGCAATGTTATCGCTGTTCGTGCCCTTGAGCAGGCCACCATCCCAGCCGTTATCAGCCTCGCCAAGAGCATCGGCTTTTCGTCAGGGCTCACCAACAATCTCACCTTGGCGCTTGGCTCGGCGGAGGCCTCGCCTCTCGTCGCGACCAACGCCTTCGCCACCTTCGCCGCGGGCGGAAACTACGAGCCGCCCGTTTTCGTGACGGAGATTCGCGGACCACGTCAGCTCGGCGACGATGGCGCATCTACCGTCTACCGGCACGCGGCAGCACCTGTTCGGGCGATTGACCCCGCGGTCGCCTGGCTCACCACATCCCTCATGCGCTCGGTCGTAGAGGAGGGCACGGCGACCCATGCCAAGCGCCTCAAGGTCGAAATCGCGGGCAAGACGGGAACCACCAACGACGCCCGCGATGCCTGGTTCATCGGCTTCACCAGCGACCTCGTCATGGGCGTCTGGCTCGGTCGTGACGACAACGGCCCCCTTGGCCACGGAGCAACGGGCGGCGGGAGCGCCGTCCCTATCTGGACGGAGGCGATGAGCACCGTCATCGCGCAGCGGCGGCCGGCGGCCTTTGCCGCTGCTCCTGAGGGCATCGTCTCTGCTGTCATCGACACAGCTACCGGCATGCTGGTGAGTGCAGAGACGAAGCGGAAGCGCACCGAGTTCTTCCTCGCGGGTACCGAGCCGACAGAGGCCGGCTCTACCGCCGGCGACCCCTCCGTGAACGACATCATCCTTCAGGGTGGTGCCGTGCAGGGGAGCGGCGAACAGGGCGCGCCCGACGACGGCTTCTAGGCCGAACGACCGTTGACGCGTGCGGGGCGGGCTGTCCGTTCAGCGGTGCCTGCGCGGTAGCCTGCAACCGCGCTGTCGCCCCTTCCAGAGCCACGTAGGGCGGAGCATGCTGTGGCGCCCTGACGGGCGGACCGCAGCGCGGCGCTCGCTGCCGAAGCATCGGCTTTCGCGTGCGATGCAGTAAAGTTCCTGCTGCCGCAGCGTAGGGGAGCGCTTGCCTTGCGGAAGGAGGCGCTCCTCGTCAGCCGCGCCCCCCCGACGCGCTCCTACTCATGTTCGGGTAGCGGCAGCACCGGCGGCAGAGGAGCAGGCAACGTCAGCACCGGGGCCCAAAAACGGCGACGGCCCGCAGAGCGGGCCGACGAAAGCAGGGGCTAGGAAGCCCCCCGCGACTCAGAAGTCGACGCCGGGCACGTAGACGTTGAGGCCCTGCATCATGCGGACGGAGTCAGCAAGGTAACGGACATCCTCTTCCTGCGACTGCAGGTCGAACACGATGCTGTCGATGAGGCTCGGCACAAGCGACTCAAGACGGTTGACGGCCGAACGGTCGAGGATGCCAAAGCGAACGATGGACTGGAACTCGGGGTCGCGGACGACCGACGACAAGGAGGCACCCGAGGGGCCAACGGTCGTGATCGTGTTGTAGAGCGTCTCGAAGTCGGTGGTGCTGGCGCTGGCGGGG
>CAIWGR010000708.1 GCA_903912275.1 uncultured delta proteobacterium | reverse complement strand
GTGACGACCCAGCCGCGCGAATGGCGCTGCGCAGCGATGGCGGCGCAGATGTCGATCCAGGCCATCAGCGTGCCGCCGAACATGGTGCCGACCGCGTTGGCGTGCGAGGGCAAGACCAGCTCGGTCATGGAGACGCGCGAGTCGGAGGGCGGGCGAGGGGTGAGATCGGGCGAAGCGGGCGAGGTCATGGTTTTCCCGGCGGCGATGTTTGACCCGTCGAGGCGGCCATCGTAGGTGCGGGCCTCGTTCGGAGCATTGGGCGTGAGGTGGCGATGTACGAGCGCGAGTTGGAGATTGCAACGCAGCTGGCGTTGCGGGCAGGAGCCGAGGCGGTCGCTGCATCGCAGGGCCGGTTTGCGGTGGAGGAGAAGGGGCCGGGTGACCTTGTGACCAGCGTCGACAAGGCGCTCAACACACTCATCGTCGCGGCACTCTCCGAGGCCTTCCCCGACGACGCCATCGTTGCGGAAGAGTCGGTCGACAACAGCGCCCGAGGTCGGCGCACCTGGTTCGTCGACCCGATCGATGGGACGAAGGACTTTGTGAACGGCACGGGCGAATGGTCGGTCATGATCGGCCTCGCGGTCGATGGGAAACCGGTTGTCGGCGTGGTCTATCATGCCCTTCCGGATCGGCTCTATGGGGCCGCCCTGCCCGGCGCGGCGACGCTCACGATCGGAGGACAGACCGAGGTCATCCGCTGCTCGGCCCGCCGCGCTCCCGCAGAGCTGATCGCCGTCCGCTCCGCCAACCACCCCGACCGGTTCGCCGGCCTGCTCGGCCTGCACGTCGGGGTCACAAGCGGCTACGCGCACGGCTCGCTCGGCTGCAAGCTGGTGCAGATCGCCGAGGGGCGCGGCGACCTCTACGGCAACGGGTCGGGCAAGGTCTCGCTCTGGGACACCTGCGCGGGCGAGGCCATCCTTATCGCTGCCGGCGGAAGGCTGGTCACGGCGCGGGGCGAAGCCATCGACTACAACGGCGCGGCGACGGGCATCACGGAGCCCTTCCTCGCCTTCAACGAGCCCGGGCTTCCCGCCTGGATGGAGGGCCTGCATGAGCTACTTTGAGCTACATCTGTTTGTCTGCTGCAACGAGCGGGCCTCGGGCGACCCGAAGGGAAGCTGCGGCGCGGCGCATGGCGAGGCCGTTCGGCTCCGGTTTGCCGAGGCGCTCAAAGCGCACGGGCTCTCCGGGAGGATGCGGGCCAACAAGTCTGGCTGCCTTCACCGGTGCTCCGAAGGCCCCGCCGTGGTCATCTACCCCGAAGGGGTCTGGTACCGGGTGGCGGAGGTGGAGCGCGACGTGGACGAGATCGTCCGGGAGCACATCGTAGGTGGCGGCCGCGTAGAGCGGCTGCTCCTTCCCGAGCGCGGGGCGCGCTAGCCGAGCATGACCTCGATGGCCAGCTTGCGCATGCAGTGGTTGCTGGCCATGGAGCTGCCGTAACCGCCGGCGTTGAGCATCACGAGCACATCGCCCTCTTCGACCTTGGGGAAGGCCGCGTCGGAGTGGAAGTTGTCGATGACCTCGTTGATGTTGCCGACCACGACGAAGCGGGGGCTGCAATCATCGGCAAGTCCGCGCGAGGCGTGGACCATCTCCTGGGCGAAGCCGTAGTGCGCGGCCTGCGGGTTGGAGTTGAAGCCAACGTTGAGGCCAACGAAGGTCACGCCGCCCTTCTCCTCCACCATCGTCACCCGTGCGGCGAGGATGGCGGTGTCGTTGACGAGGTAGTCGCCGGGCTCGCAGCAGATCTCCACGTGGTCGCCGAGGAGCGTACCGACGCGCTCGGCGATGTTGCCGGCGTAGAGGTCGAGATCGACGGGCTCGTCCTCGTCGCTGTGGCAGACGCCGATGCCGCCGCCCACGTTGACGTAGCGGAGCTCGGGGAGGCAGCTGGCGAAGGAGCAGAGCCGGTCCACCGCGCGGAGGAAGGTCTCAAGGCCGTGCGCGAGCCAGCCGGAGCCGACATGCATGTGCACGCCCTCGACGATGAGGCCGTACTGGGCAGCTACCTGGAGGGCCTCCTGGAAGCGGTCCTCGTAGATGCCGAACTTGGTCGGCTTGCCGCCGGCGTAGGTGAGCTGCGGCGTGAGGCCGACGCCAATCTGGGGATTGACGCGGATGCCGACGCGGCGGCCGGGGAAGAGGCGGCCGACCTTGTGCATCATGGAGATGGAGTCGACGTTCATGCGGATGGGGAGGTGGCCGATGGAGGCCACATCCTCTTCGCTGACCGACGAGCCGGTGAAGGAGATCTCGTGGGGCTCAAACCCGCTATTCAGCGCGAGGTGGACCTCGCCGGGCGAGCAGCAGTCGATGCCGCAGACGCCCGTAGAGCGGATGGCGCCAAGGAGCGGTCCGAAGCGGTTGCACTTGACGGCAAAGTAGAGGCGGCTGGGCTGACCCGTACGGACGAGTGCACCCTTGAGCCGGTTCACGTTCTCGACGATGCGGGCGCGGTCGTAGGCCACGATGGGGGCGCCGTGGCGGTCGATGAGGTCGACGACGGCATGTCCCGCGATGTGGAGCAGGTTTCCGCGGTAGCAGAGACTCTCGCGATGCCACCAGGGGGTCAGCTCGGGAGAAGGGGACGCCGGCAGGCGTCCGGAGGGGACGTCACGAAATAGATCCATTATGCGTAGCTCCTGGCCCAAAAATCGGGCCCAGCATTCGCCGGGGCTCGACCCCACCCAATGTCAGGGGGGCGCTGTTCCGGAACAGTCAGTCAAAACCAACCGGAATCAGATGATTCCTTCGGTCACGGAACGCGGCAGGCCAGGACGGCATGCCAGCGGCGGGCTGTGTAGCAAATCTATTCTGGGGATCAAGAGAAAATGCGATCGGCGACGGAGGGGCGGGGGGAATCACTACGGGGGCAACCCCTCCCCCCCTCCTCGGGGGTTTCTACGGGGTTTCTGCGCAAGCCACGCGATCCCGCACAGGGGGGATGTTGCCGCAGACCACCCTGTGCGCAGCAACGCGGAGTGGGCAAAGATCAACATCTCGGGTCGGCGCGGTTCGCGAGCGCAGGCGTAAAAACCTCTTGCCACGATGCAACGAGATGCTAGTGACCGCGCCTCCCTTGGGGCTGTAGCTCAGCTGGGAGAGCGCTGCATTCGCATTGCAGAGGTCAGGGGTTCGATCCCCCTCAGCTCCACTGAAAGACCGACTTTCCCGAAACGGACGCGTCGGTTGCCGTTCGGCCCCACACGGGGCTGCGCGGACCGTTTTTGTCAGCGCGCACTCGCGGATGGTAGGGCGCCGCACTAAGACGAGGCGGCCTAGCCTCACGGCTCCCGCGCAAAACGGCAGCGAGACCGCAAAGGCGAGAGAAGGAGACCGATGACGCCAGACCAAGAGATCGCGCTATCGCGCGCCAGCCTGCTGCTGCGCGTCTGGCTCGGCGGCAACATGCTGCTCGTGCATGGCATCCCGAAGGCGATGAATGCGCAGTCCTTCGTGGACAAGGTGGACAGCTGGATGCCGCGGTTTCCCCACATCGACTGGGTGGGGATGCTGGGCGGCGGCGCACTGGACGGGCTGGCGCACAAGCTCCCGCAGGTTCCGAGCCTGGGCTGGGCTGCAATCTTGGCGGAGACGGTTGGGTCGGTCTGCCTCGTCTTTGGGTTCGCGACCCGCTGGTCTGCGACCTTCCTCTTTGTGACGATGCTGGTTGCAGGCATCGGAGCCCACGCGGGCGACTCGTGGAAGGAGCGTGAGTTTGTCTTCACCTACGCGGTGATGGCGCTCTCGCTCATCTTCATGGGTGGCGGCCTCTACTCCTATGATGGTCGGAGGCTCTCATGAGCGAGCAGGTTCGGACCATGTTTGCGGAGATCGCGCCCTCCTACGACCGGACCAATTCGGTGCTGTCGATGGGGATTCACCACCTGTGGCGGCGGCGGGCGGTTGCTGCGTCCGGCGCGAAGCCGGGAGATGCGGTGCTGGACTGCGCGACGGGGACGGGCGATCTGGCGCTGGGGTTCAAAGCGGCGGTGGGCGAGAGCGGCCGAGTGGTCGGGACAGATTTCTGCGCCGAGATGATGGAGAGCGGTCCGGCGAAGTCAGCGGCGCGCGGGTTGCCGGTGATCTTCGAGGTGGCCGATGCGATGGCGCTGCCCTATCCCACGGCTTCGTTCGACATCGCCTCGATCTCGTTCGGCATCCGGAATGTGGACGACCCGGTGCAGTGCCTTCGGGAGATGGGCCGGGTGGTCCGGCCTGGCGGACGGGTGGTGGTGCTGGAGTTTGGTCAGCCGAGCGGCCTCTTCGGGGCAATCTACCGTTGGTATAGTAGCGTGGTGATTCCCTTTGTGGGCGGGCTGCTGAGCGGCCAGCGTGCAGCCTACGACTATCTCCCTCGGACCTCAGCGGCCTTCCCTGCGGAGGATCGGTTTGTGGGGTTGATGGAGCAGAGCGGCGTCTTCTCGGAGATGCGGTATGAACGGCTCACGCTCGGCATCGCGGTGCTCTATGTGGGCCGGGTTGGGGTGCGGAAGATCGGGGAAGGTTCAGAAACGGGTCAGGTTGGTGGCTGACATACCTTGACAGGGCCGGCTCATTCTCTATGGTGCGCCGCCCGCGACAGGTGGTTTTTCCCTTAGGGAGAAGCTGGTCGCCATTGGAGGAAGACGATGAAGCGCACATTTCAGCCCAGCAATCGCCGCAAGCTCAACAAGCATGGTTTCCGCAAGCGGATGGCCTCCAAGGGTGGCCGCGACGTCATCGCTCGCCGCCGCGCAAAGGGTCGTAAGCGGCTTACGGCATCGACGCACCGCAAGTAGGCGGTGGTGTGACGGAGGGTGATCAGCCCGCAATCGACCGGAGCTTTCCGAAGTCGGTACGGGTGCTTCACCGCACGGAGTATCTCCGTGTGCAGCAAGGTGGAAGGAGGTTCGCGACTCCTCGCCTTGCTTTTATGTTTTTGCCCGCGGAGTCGGGGCTCCGGCTCGGTGTCACGGTCTCGAAGAAGGTTGGTCCCTCTGTGACCCGGTCGCTGGTGAAGCGCCGGCTGCGCGAGGCCTTCCGTCAGCATCGGCACGCGTGGCCCATCCACGGCGTGGTGGTGGTGGTGGCGCGGGCGCCTGCAGCGGCGGCGAGTTACCAGGAGCTCGAGGCTGACTTCTTCGCCTGGGCGCGGTTCATGAAACGGAGCGGGCGGTGAACCTGATGGCGCGGGTGCTGATGTGGCTCATCGGCTGCTACCAGCGCTGGATCTCGCCGGCGCTGCCGCCGGCCTGTCGCTTTCATCCGACCTGCTCGGAGTACACAAAGATCGCCATTGCGGAACATGGCGTGGTAAGGGGCGGTTGGCTTGGCCTCCGCCGAATTGCCCGCTGCAATCCATTCTGCGAGGGAGGCTTCGACCCGGTTCCGCCGGCAGGCCTGCCTCAGCTGCCCCCACGAGAAGAAACGAGAACATGAACGAAGAAGTCCCCAATTCGCAGCGCAACATTCTGATTTTTCTGGTTGCCTGCGCGGTTCTCTTTGCGGTGGGCCAGCAGTTCTTGCCAGCGCCTGCTCCGGCCCCCGCTGAACAGGTCGCCGCTGCGGGGAGCGGCGGCGCGGCGATCGTTGCGGCGGCAGCGCCGGCGCCAGCGGCAGTAGCGCCAGACGGAAGCGCCTCCGCAGTTCCGCAGCCCGCAGTGCTGACGACCCCGCAGATCATGACGACCAACTCGACGACCTATGCCTTCACCAATGTGGGCGGGCGGGTCTCGAAGATTGCGCTGACCAAGCCGGCGCAATGGGCAACGGATGAGAAGGGGATTGGCGTCTTCCCTGCGGGGGCCTCCAAGACGCTTTCGGAGGGGCTGCTGATTCCGGCGATTCCGGAGCTCAAGGAGGATTCGGTCTACGAGCTCGTGAACAGCCTGAGCCAGTCAAACGGCGCCGGGTTTGACAGGCTTGTCTACCGGTGGACCTCCCCGGACGGTCACTGGCAGGTGGTGAAGAAGTTTGAGCCAGACGCGCGTGCCTTCGGCCTCAAGCTGGAGGTGGAGGTGGTGAACCGGACGGCGACGGAGCAGAAGCTGTCGTCGGTTGACGTGGTCGTTGCCGGCCTGGCCGGCGAGGGTGGCCGCAGTTTCATGGGCTCTGACGCTGCTGTGGTGGAGGGGCTCTGCGTGGGCCAAGAGAACACGGAGCGGAAGCCGGCGCGGGGTCTTGATGCGACCAAGTCGGTGGTATCGAAGGTCACCTTCGGTGGATTGGATGAGCAGTACTTCCTGCACTCTGTGGCTGCGACGACAGACTCGGGCGCGGCGGCGGCGTTGAACCGCTGTTCGTTCGGGCCGACGACGGATGGTGTGCTGAAGTCGACCGTGTCGACCGGGCCGCTTACGGTGGCTGCGAACGGAAGCGCTCGGGCTCATTTTTCTGTCTACGCCGGTCCGAAGACGGAGCAGTTTCTTGGGGCCTACCCCCATGGCCTGAAGGGGTCGATCAACCTTGGCTGGTTCAGCTTCCTGGCGGTGCCCATCCGGTGGACGCTGGTCTTCTTCCACGGGTGGGTACACAACTGGGGCCTGGCAATCATCCTGCTGACGATCGCGATCAAGGCGCTGCTCTATCTGCCGACGGCGAAGTCGATGCGGAGCATGGAGAAGCTGCGTGAGATTCAGCCCAAGATTGCGGAGCTGCAGAAGCTGTATGCCAACGACCAGATGAAGCTGGCGGAGGAGCAGATGAAGCTCTTCAAGGAGGCGGGGACATCGCCGTTTGGTGGTTGCCTTCCGACGCTGCTCCAGATGCCCATCTACATCTCGCTCTACCGAACGGTGTGGGGTTCTGCGGAGCTCTACCGTGCCGACTTCGCCTTCTGGATATCGGACCTTTCGAAGCGGGACCCCTACTTTGCGCTGCCCGTACTGATGGGCGTGATGATGTTTGCGCAGGCGCGTCTGACGCCGCAGGCCGTTGATAATCCGCAGATGAAGGTGATGCAGAACATCATGCCTTTCCTCTTTACGACGATGATGTTGTTCCTTCCGAGCGGTCTGGTTCTCTACATTGTGGTGAACACGGTGCTGAGCGTTGCGCAGCAGTTGTGGATCAAGCGTCAGATGGAAATCGAAAAAACTAGCCTCCGAATTTCGTAGGCCGTAAAGTGCCGTGATTCCCCCCCCCTGTAACAAGGATGTCCCGTGGCTAACGACAAGAAGACTGCTGCTGCTAAGAAGCCCGCCGCTAAGGCTGCTGCCCCGGCCGTGAAGCCCGCCGCAAAGGCGCCCGCAAAGGCCGCTCCGAAGGCCGCTCCGAAGGCTGCTGCCAAGCCCGCCGCTAAGGCGCCCGCAAAGGCTGCTCCGAAGGCTGCTGCCAAGCCCGCCGCCAAGGCGCCCGCAAAGGCCGCTCCGAAGGCTGCTGCCAAGCCCGCCGCCAAGGCGCCCGCAAAGGCCGCTCCGAAGGCTGCTGCCAAGCC
>CAIWGR010000707.1 GCA_903912275.1 uncultured delta proteobacterium | reverse complement strand
CTTCCTCGACGGCTGCGAGTAGGCCTGCACCCCGAACGTCGACACGGGCGGCATCGAGGCCTGCAACGGCATCGACGACGACTGCGACGCGCAGGTGGACGAAGACTTCGTCCTGCAGCGCGACAACAGCAACTGCGGCGTCTGCGGCCAGAGCTGCACCGTGAACAACGGCGCGGCCCACTGCGAGTTCGGTGGCTGCGTCCTCGACGGCTACGAGGGCAGCTTCCGCGACTGCAACCTCCTGCCGCTCGACGGCTGCGAGAGCGACCCGCAGACCGATCCCGACCACTGCGGCAGTTGCGCCCGCGCCTGCGAGCTCGAGGGCGCCATCCAAGCCTGCGTCGCCGGTGACTGCGCCGTCGGCGGCTGCCAGACCGGCCGCGCCGACTGCGACACCGTGCCCTTCAACGGCTGCGAGATCGACCTCCTCAACGACCCGCTCCACTGCGGCGCCTGCGACATCGACTGCTCCTTCGCCGACGGCACCCCCGACTGCAACGTCGGCGCCTGCGGCGTCGCCACCTGCAACGGCACCCTCGCCGACTGCAATGGCCTCTACAGCGACCTCTGCGAGATCGACACCGCTGCAGACAAGGGCAACTGCGGCGGCTGCGGACGCGTCTGCGACGAGACCAACACCGACGCCGTCTCCTGCGGCTTCCTCGGCTGCCAGGTTGACCTCTGCTCCGCCGGATGGGGCAACTGCGACGGGCTCGTCGGCAACGGCTGCGAGCAAGACACGCTGGAGTCCATGGACCACTGCGGCGGCTGCGGCCTCGTCTGCGACCCGCCCGGCGCAGCCGGCTACTGCACGGGCGGCACCTGCCGCTTCGACACCTGCCTCGACGGCTTCCGCGACATCGACGGCGACCCCTCCAACGGCTGCGAGTATGGCTGCGTGCCCCTCTCCGACACGGATGAGCCCGACGACACCGGCCTCGACGCCAACTGCGACGGCATCGACGGCGACGCCGCACGCGCGGTCTTCGTCTCGGCCTCGGGCAGCGACCGCAACAGCGGCCTGAACCCGGGCGACCCCGTCCGTTCGCTCGCCAAGGCACTCGACGTTGCCAACACCACCGCCGGCCGCAACCAGGTGCTGGTCACGCTCGGCACCTTCACCGGTTCGGGGCTGACGGTCTCCACCCCCGTCAGCATCTACGGCGGCTACTCCCTCACCTTCGCGGGCCGCGGCGCCACCCGCTCGGTCTTCTCGGCCACCTCCGCGGTCGCGCTCACCTATTCGGGCATCGGCGACCGGACCACGCTCGACCGCATGACGATTCAGTCTGCCAACCAGACCGCGCCCGGTGCCGAGTCGGTGGCGGTGGCGGTGGCCAACGCGGGTGGCTTCCTGACGATTCGTAACGCCCTGCTCCGCGCGGGCACGGGAGGTTCGGGCACCAACGGCGCCCCGGGCGTCTCGGGTCCGAGCGGCAACACTGGCGTCACGGGCGGAGCTGGCTGCGATGGTAACTGCAGCGGTCGGACGGGCGCCACGGCCGGCGCCTCGCCGGGCGGCGGAGGCGGCGGTCGCGGACCCTACCGTGGTTCGGGCGATGGCGGCGCCGCGGGAGCGCAAAACGGCTCGGCCTGCGGCGGCGGCGGCGGCGGCGGTTCTGGCGGAGGTGGCCTCGGCTGCAGCGATGGCAATCCCAACGCCGGCAGCCAAGGCGGCAACGGCTGTGACGCACCAAGCGGTAGCAATGGAACGCCGGCGAATGGGACGGGCGGCTTCGTTGGTATCGACTGGGTGCCGTCAGACGCATCGTCGGGGACCAACGGCGCGACAGGTGGTGGCGGCGGTGGCGGTGGCGGCGGTGGCGGCGAGAACTGCAACTACCTGTTTGGCACCTACTACGGCACCGGCGGCGCAGGCGGCTCGGGCGGCGGCGGCGGCGGCGGCGG
>CAIWGR010000706.1 GCA_903912275.1 uncultured delta proteobacterium | reverse complement strand
GCCTCGTCTTCGATGATGAGCATGTTGAGCTTCTTCATCGCGGTCGCCGCGCGGCCCCAGTAGTAGGGGTTTTCGCTGGCATCGATGCGGAGGCGCCGGAGATAGGCGTCCATCTTGTAGGCGCCGTTGCTGACAATGTGCTCGGCCTTGAAGGCGTCCTGTTCGCCCCACTTCTCGACCGAACCGCGATGAACAGGGAACATGGGGTAAAAGGAGACCAGTTCTGGGAAGTAGGTGACGGGCTGTTCGAGCTCGACCACCAGCGTGTAGGCACCCTCCGCGCGGAGGCCGAGCAGCGACTCGTTCTCCGGAGCAGCCTCATAGGCGACTGCACCGCGGATCAGGCGGTAAAGGTTGATGTAGTCGGCGGCGACCTTGTGCTTGAGGACGCGGCGCCAGGAATAGTCGAAGTCGGCGGAGGTGACGGGATCACCGTTGGACCAGCGAGCGTCAGGGCGGAGGTGGAAGGTGTAGGTGCGACCATCGGCGGAGAGGTCGAACCGCTCGGCGACGCCCGGCTCCGGTGGTCCGTCATCGGCGGCAGGCGAGAGGAGCCCCTCAAAGAGCTGGTAGGCGACATCACCCTCCACCGAGCCCGACATGGAGCCGGGGTCAAAGGTCTCGGGATCGGAACCGAGCGCGAAGGCGTAGGTATCGGCGGGGCGCTCCGGCTGCTCTGCGCTGCAGGCAGCAGTGAGCGCAGCGGCTACAAAGCAGAGCAGCAACGCGAGGCTGCGGAGAGAGCGTTGGAGTTGCGGGCGGAGGGTCATCGGCATTCCGAAAGAGAGCACACCGTCTGCGAGATTCGGGCCCATCCGTCAATGCGGCGCTTGCGGTTTGATGGGACATTGGGCAAGGGGACGGCATGTTGGGTCGCCTGTTTTTCGCTCTGTCTCTCATGCTCGCTCTCTACGGCTGCACGCCGGAGGTGGGCGACGCCTGCACCGCTTCGGCGGAGTGCGGCGTGGGACAGGTGTGCGACACGACCGCCCAAGCAGGCTACTGCACGCTGTACGACTGCACCTCGTCGGCCGAGTGCCCGAGCGATTCCGTCTGCGCCGACTTCGGCGGATTGAGCGCCTGCATGCGGCCCTGCAGTTCCAACGATGATTGCCGAAGCGACGAGGGCTACGTCTGCCGCGCAGACCTTGCGGGCCCAAAGTTCTGCTTCGAGCCAGCGCCAGCACCTTAGGGCCGACTGCGTCGCTGCGTTACTGGCGAACGCGGCCTGCCGTGACCGCTTCAAGCGCAGCGCGGACTGCATGGAGGATCTCCTCCGGCCGCCGTGTTGCGACCAGCCGGCCGTAGACATCCCCACGGATGGAGAGCTGAACGCCATCGAGTACGGCAACGTTGGCCCACATGCCGACCTCGACCGCGTTGCTGAGCGGCTGCGCCGTGGGCGGGGGAGTGAAGTGCTCTTGTGCCATCGCTTCGAACTCGGGGGAGCGAAAGAGGAGCGCGTCGTTTGCGGGCTCGTGGACCATCGGCGTGGGGACGGCCGCGTGCATGGGGCGCGACTCGGCGCGACTGCTCTCCTGCGAGGGCCCATTCCGGTAGTCGTCTGGCGCCTCCGGGATGATGTTGGAGGGGCGGGCGCTCATGCGGGCGACAAGCGCCCGAGCGACAGCCTCAAGCCCCGCGGCGTCGCGACTTGCGACCTCGGCCTTGATGCCGGCGTTGTTGGCACCATTGATCTTGAGCAGGGCTCCGATGAGCAGCGAGGTAGCCTGCCGATAGGCGTGGAGTTCACCTTCGATTGGCTCGGGGAGCACGCCGATGCCTTCGCGGACGAGGAGGTCGACCGTGGCGCGCAGTACGAGCCGGCCGTGATAGGCGGTGACCGGATGCGCGACCAGCGCATCGAGTACAGCGTTCCGCAGGTCTGCGGGGCTCAGCCAGGCAACAGGCCTGTATTGGTCCAAGGATTCCACGGAGGCCTCCAGCAAGCAGCGCGAAACGCTGGCCGATGGGTATCACATGGTGCGGGCGGGCCGCAACCGCGGCCAGCTAGCTCGGACCCTGAGCTACCCGCTCGACCTGCGAGAGGATGCCCCAGAGGGTGGCGAGTTCCTGCTCGTCGGGGTCGGCCTTTCGGATGAGGTGGCGCAGGGTTCGGACCACATTTTCGCGCTGGTCACCCTTGAAGAAGCCGATCTGGTCGAGCATGCGCTCGACCTCGCCCATGTAGCGCTCGCGGCTGCCGGAGGTGGAGGTTCGGGGCTTGGCGAGTGAGGCGGCGCGGAGGGCGGCACGAAGGACCGCGCCCTCGCCGTGCGGCCAGCGGAGCATGGCGCGATGGAGCACCAGGAGGACCGCCTGCGCAAGGTTGTAGGAGTAGTGCTGTTCGACCGCCTCGAGGGTGACGACAGCATCGCAGCGGTCGACGACATGGTTGGGCAGGCCGGCATCTTCGCGGCCGAAGACAAATCCGACCCGATGCTCCGGCGCCTGCTCGAGCATGGTGAAGGCGGCATCGAGCGTCATGACGGGGGTCCGCGTGGCGTGACTTCGGCCAGAGACTGCGATCACGAGATCGGAAGAGCGTCGTGTAG
>CAIWGR010000705.1 GCA_903912275.1 uncultured delta proteobacterium | reverse complement strand
GCGGAGGAGCTTGACCTGCATGGCCAGCGGGAGCTCTCCAATCTCGTCGAGGAAGATGGTGCCACCCTCAGCAGCGGAGAAGAGGCCTTTTTTGTCACCCGTGGCGCCCGTAAAGGCTCCTTTGGTGTGGCCGAAAAGTTCACTCTCGATGAGGCTCTCTGGGATGGCGCCGCAGTTGATGGGAATGAAGGCACGCGAGGAGCGGTCGCTTTGCGCGTGGATGGAGCGGGCGAACATCTCCTTGCCGGTACCGCTCTCTCCCGTGATGAGCACCGTTGTTTTGGCCGGTGCGACGCGGGCGACCATCTCGTTTACGCGGCGCATTGCTTCGCTCGTTCCCACAAGCCCCACCCCCTTTCGGCTGGTGGCGAGCTGCTTCTTGAGGAAGGTATTCTCACGCTCAAGCTGCCGCACATCGAGTGCCTTGGCGACCTGCACGGTGAGTTCGTCGATCTTGAACGGCTTGGTGATGTAGTCGGCCGCCCCCTCCTTCATTGCGGCGATCGCGGTGTCGGTGCTGGCAAAGGCGGTCATGAGGATGACTTGGGTGCTGCGATCGGCAGCCTTTGCCGCGAGGAGCACCTCCATGCCCGACTTTCCGGGCATTTTGAGGTCGGTCAGGACGAGGTCGAAGTTGTCTTGCGCGAGCCTGATGCAGGCGATGTCGCCGGACTCACACAGCTCAATCTCGTGGCCCTCTTTCTTGAGCACGATCGCTGCGAGTTCGCGGATGCTGCGCTCGTCATCGACAACAAGGATTTTTGCCATGTTAGGACCTGGTGGGGAGCGCTGAGGCATGAACTGGGTGAGACGCGGTACTGATGGCCGCGGCACGCACCGCCCCCCTTACCCGCTCCGATGCCACCGGCGCTACCTCCACGGGAAGGTCGGATGAAGAGACGAGGGGCATCATGAGAACAAAGCGCGCGCCACCACCCGGCGCGTTGTCGGCGAGCAGGACGCCGCCGAGTTCGCTGACGATGCGGTAGCTCGTTGCTAGGCCGAGCCCCGTGCCAGACTGCTTGGTGGTGAAGAAGGGCTCGAAGAGGTTCTGCCGCACCTCCTCGGTGAGACCGGGGCCCGTGTCGTCGACCTGGACAGCGACGTAGGGGCTGCCCCCCGCTCCGAAGGCCATGCGGGAGGTGGTGACGCGGAGTCTGCCGCCACGCTCCATGGCCTGGCAGCCATTGCGGACGAGATTGACCAGGACTTGGCGAATCCGCTGCGGGTCGGAATCGAGTACGAGTTCACCGGAGGCATGATGCATCAGTTCGATGATGACACCCTCGGAGACGCGGGCGTCGAGCGTGGCCATCTGGACCACCTCAGCGACGAGTTCGTTGAGCGAGAAGCGGCGGCGGCTGACCTGGATGGGACGGGCATACTCAAGAAACTCTTCGACGAGGCCGTTGAGGCGGTCGACCTCGCGGACGACAATGTCTGTGAGTTGCCGATCTTCTGCACCCTCGGGGGTCCGCTTTGCGAGCAACTCGACACAGCCGGAGATGGAGGCGAGCGGGTTTCGGATCTCATGCGCGATGGCAGCAGAGAGCTTTCCGATGGCGGCGAGGTGGTCTCTCCGCTGGACCTCGACCTCCATCGACTTGAGGGCTGTAAGGTCTTGGAAGGTAAGAACGTAACCGTTCGGAAGGCCGCGCACGTCGCGCAGGAGGGCTACGGACAGTCCGATGACGCGGTTATCGCCGCTCGGGTGACTCAGGCTGCCTTCGATTCTGCCGTCCGGCAGGGTCGCGTCTCTCGTGGCCTCGGCGAGTAGGGTCGCGAGTTCGGGCAGCAGTGTGGCGAGGGGCTGAAAGCGAGCAGCCTCTTCCGTGATGCCGGTAAGTTCTGCGGCAGCGGGATTGAAGAAGGAGACGCGCCCGTCGAGGTCGAGCGTCACAAGTCCGGCCGAGAGGGAGCGGACGATGTTGTCGTTGAGGGCTCGGAGTTGTCGGATGTCGAGTTGTCTGCGTTCGAGTTCCGAGCCCACCTGGCCGATGCGCTCGGCGAGGTAGCCAGCGCCGAAGCCCACGGCATAAAAGGCTGCGACGTGGACGACGACGTTGTCGAAGGGGAGCTGTTGCGAGGCCGTCGCGTCGGCGAAGAAGAGCGTGGGGACGGAGCCGAAGGAGCTGAACTGGATGACGAAGATGACGAGGTAGCTGAGCGCGGCGATGGTGGCCGTAAACAGCGCCCCTTGGCGGCCGCGGAGGGTGGCGCCGGTGAAGATGGTGAAGAAGAAGAGGAAGGTGAAAATGGACTCGATTCCGCCTGTCATGAGGACAAGGGCGGTGGCGAGGAAGGCGTCGCCGAGGATCTGGACCGGGACGAGGAGGTCGAGCTGGGCGGCGCGGCGGAGCCATAGCGCGAGGCCGATGGTTCCGAGGTAGGTCACAATGATGATGGCAGCGACGGCGACGTAGGTCGGGTCGGAGAAGCCTGCAGGGTCGTCGAGGTTTGCGACGACTGCCGAGCCAAGGAGCAGCGATGCCACCACGACCCGGAAGAGCATCAGCCATTCGAGCCGCTCGCGAAGCGACGCGTTCGGTAGGCTCGCGGCGGGCGCGGTCGGGTTCAAACGGACTCTCCGACGCGGCTAATGCCCGCCGACATTGTCGGCCATGGTGAAGATGGGGAGATACATGGCGATGAGCATGCCTCCGACGATCCCACCGATGAAGACCATCATCACCGGCTCAAGCAGTGCGGTGAGCGCGTCGACTGCGACGTCGACCTCGTCCTCGTAGAAGTCAGCGATCTTGTTCAGCATGGTATCCATGGCACCGGTGGCTTCACCGACGCCGATCATCTGCACGACCATCTTGGGGAAGATGCCGGTCTCGGCGAGGGGCTCGGCCATGGTCCGGCCTTCGGAGATTTTCTCACGGACGCGCATGATGGCCCGTTCGATCACCTTGTTGCCGGCGGTACGGGAGACGATCTCGAGCCCATCAAGGATGGGAACACCGGCCGATACGAGGGTACCGAGCGTGCGGGTGAACTTGGCGACGGCCGACTTTCGGATGAGGGTACCGAAGACAGGCGTCTTGAGCATGAAGGAGTCAAAGAGGTATCGGCCTTTCGGGTTGGCGACCATGGTTCGGAAGCCGGAGATGGCTCCGAAGATACCGCCGATGTAGATGTACCAGTTGCTGGCGAAGTTGTTGGAGAGGTCGATAACGAACTGAGTGGGGCCGGGGAGCGCCTTCTTTCCCATCGATTGGAACATGCCCTGGAAGGTCGGGATGACCTTCCAGAGGAGGACGATGACGACGATGAGCGCGATGGCTGCGATCGACAACGGGTAGGTGAAGGCGCCGGCAACCTTCCGGTTCAGCTTCACCGACTTTTCGATGTAGATGGCGAGTCGATTGAGGATGGTATCGAGAATACCGCCCACCTCGCCCGCGGCGACGAGATTGACGTAGAGTTCGTCGAACACTTTGGGGTGTTTGTTGAGCGCCGTAGCGAAGGTGGAGCCGGTCTCGACGTCGTTCTTCACCGAGAGGATGATTTTGGCGAAGTTCTTGTTGGGCTCGCCGTTTCCAAGGATTTCAAGGCACTGCACGAGGGGCAGGCCTGCATCGATCATGGTGGCGAACTGGCGGGTGAAGATAACCAGCTCTTTGTTGGTAACGCTCCCGCCCATGGAGGGGAGCGCGAAGTCAGCGGACTTCTTTTTGATCTTACCGGGCTGGATGTTCTGAGCCCGGAGCCGGTTGATGACATCGGCCTCGTTCTCGGCCTGCATCTCGCCGGAGCTCTCTTCGCCGGTGCGTGTGCGTCCTTCCCAGAGATAGGTGGCCATGGTGATTGCTCGCGTCTGTTAGGAGGAGTGAGGCCGGATGCCGCCGCCGTGGCCGCTGAGCATGCTTTTGAGCTCATCGACATCGGTGGAGCGGTTCATCGCCTCGTCGACGGTAATCTGCTTGCGCTGCAAAAGCGAAAACAGGGACTGGTTCATGGTCTGCATGCCAAACTTTCCGCCGGTCTGCATCTGGCTGTAGATCTGGTGAAGTTTGTCTTCGCGGATGAGATTTCGGATGGCCGGGGTGATGACCAGCACCTCGAGGCACATGGCGCGTCCCGGTCCGTGGGCTCGTGGCGCGAGCTGCTGGCTGACGACGCCTTCGAGGACGAAGGAGAGCTGAGCGCGCACCTGGTCCTGCTGGTGCGAAGGGAAGACATCGACAATGCGGTTGATGGTCGCAATGGCCCCGTTGGTATGGAGCGTCGCGAGCGCGAGGTGGCCGGTCTCGGCGACCTGCAGCGCTGCTTCAATGGTCTCGAGGTCGCGGAGCTCTCCCACGAGGACCACGTCGGGGTCCTGGCGCAGGACGTAGCGTAGCGCGGTCTTGAATCCGTTCGTATCGGAGCCGACCTCACGCTGGTTGACGATGGAGTTCTTGTGGGGGTGGAGGAACTCGATCGGGTCTTCGATGGTGAGGATGTGGTGGTGCTTCTCCTCGTTGATCTTGTCGATCATCGCAGCGAGGGTGGTCGATTTGCCGGAGCCGGTGGGGCCCGTGACCAGCACGAGGCCGCGCTTCTTGTTGGCGAGTTCCCCGAGCGCGGGGGGCAGCGAGAGTTCGTCGAAGGAACGGATCTTGAAGGGCACCTGGCGAAAGACGCCGGCAACGGCGCCGCGCTGCATGAAGATGTTGGCACGGAAGCGGGCGAGCGCTTTGACGCCGAAGGAGAGGTCGAGTTCGTTGCTCTCTTCGAACTTCTGGCGCTGGCTGTCGGTGAGGACGGAGTAGCAGAGCTGACGGGTGTCGGCGGCGGTCAGCGCGGGGAGGTTCAGGGGCTGCAGGTGGCCATCGACACGGACGCGCGGCGGGCTTCCAACGGTGACATGGAGGTCGGAGGCACCCTGCTCGTGCATGACCTTGAGAAGCTGATGGAGATTGGCCACGACAGAGCCTTGCGCGGGAGTTCGACTAGTCGGGGGCGGAACAGCGGACGACCTCTGGAATGGTCGTAACGCCCTCGAGAAGTTTGGTGATGGCAGCCTGCCGGAGTGTCTTCATGCCAAGGCGAATGGCCTCATTCTTGAGTTCGGCGGCCGAGAATCCCTGCAGGATGCACTCTTTGAGACCGTCGTTGATGACGAGAACTTCGTAGAGTGCGACGCGGCCCTTGTAGCCGGTACCGTTGCACCGGGTGCAGCCTGTGCCCCGCCCCTTGTAGAGCTTGGTCATGGGGATGAGCTCTTCGGGGACCTGGACCTCGCGGAGCGCCGCCTCATCGAGGGGGATCTCCTCTTTGCACTCGCCGCATACACGCCGCGCGAGACGCTGAGCAACGATGACGTTGAGGGCCGCTGTCACGAGGAAGGGCTCAATGCCCATGTTGAGCAGACGGGAGATGGTCGAGGGGGCGTCGTTGGTGTGCAGGGTCGAGATGACCATGTGGCCCGTGAGCGCCGCCTTGATGGCAATTTCGGCGGTCTCGAAGTCGCGGATCTCACCGACCATGATGATGTCGGGGTCCTGCCGAAGGAAGGAGCGGAGCGCCGCTGCGAAATTGAAGCCGATGGACTCTGCCATCTGGCACTGGTTGATGCCCGGAAGATTGAACTCGACGGGATCTTCTGCGGTCGAGATGTTCTCGCTCGATTTGTTCAGCTCGGCGAGCGCCGAGTAGAGCGTCGTGGTCTTGCCGGAGCCGGTGGGGCCGGTGACAAGGCACATGCCGTAGGGACGGTGGATGCAGTCCTTGAAGGCGCGCAGCGGCTCGGCCTCGAATCCGAGCTTGGTCATGTCGAGCTGAAGGTTGCCCTTGTCGAGCAGACGCATGACGATTTTTTCGCCGAAGAGCGTGGGGCTGTC
>CAIWGR010000704.1 GCA_903912275.1 uncultured delta proteobacterium | reverse complement strand
GCCCGGTAGCGGTTCCAGTAGCGGAACTGCTCGTTGTCGTAGCAGCTGGTGGAGACGGCCACATCGGCAGCATCGATTTCGGTGCAGCTGTAGGAGCCGGCCGCATCGTATCCGCAGTGGTAGTAGGCGCCGGTGCAGACGGTTTCACCAGCCTCGTTGGTGTTGCAGGTGCGGCCGCCCGAGATCCACTCGCAGGAGGCGAGGTCGTCGGTGCTGCAGCCGGCCGACGAGGTCGCCGTGGGGTAGCTGTTGCAGGTGTGGACCATGCCCAGCGACTCCTGCTCCTGCGTGGAGCGGATGAAGGTGAGTGCCTTGGAGGTGGCGTGGGTGCGGCTGAGGAGCGAGGTCCCGTACCAGCCGCGCCCACAATCCATGCAGTCCACCATGCCGGGGCCGCCCCAGTAGCCGCCATAGGTGTCGGCGGGGATGGCGTCGGTCTCGAGGGTTCCGAGCGCGAGGGGCGCGGTCGGGTCAGCCAGGTCGAAGGCCTTCAGCGTCGTCGTCGTGCGGTAGTAGGGGTACTCGGGGAGGCTCTCGTAGGCCGCCGAAACAACGACCAGCAGGTTGCCGACCCGCTCGAGTTGGGCGCCAGAGGGCACATCGAGCGTGGCTACTGCAGCGCCGAGGTCGATACCGGCCGACAGCGGCACGATCTCGACGCGGGCATCGGGGCGGACGCCGCGGCTGGCATACCACCAGGAGGCAGCACCATTGTCGATGAGGCGGACGCCGTAGTCGCCGAAGACCAGCGAGCCGGTCGCATTCGGCGCGAGCTCAACGCGACCAAGTTCTGCCGGGTTGTTCGGATCGGCGGTATCGTAGGTCGAGAGCTCCTCTTCGCCGAGGTTGGCGGTGGTGTCGGGCGCCGCGAGGAAGGAGCGACGGACGGGGTTGCCCTCGTTCATGACGCCGCGGCGGGTGAGCGTGTTGTTGGAGAAGGTGAAGATCTGCACCGCCGACTGGTAGGTGGTGTAGGCCGAATCCCAGCCCGAGTAGGGGAGCAGCACGAGGCCGGTCTCGGTGACGCCTCCGGAGCCCTCCACGGAGACAACATCTTCGAGCACCGAGAAGGCGCGATCATCCCAGACTGCCTCGGACCAGCTGTTGTTGGCCGAGACCTCGTCGCGGCTGATCAGCGGCGCCGGATTGGTGAGGTCATCGATGTTGTAGAGGCTGACCGCCATCGTCGTGCCGCCCACATCGTTCATGCCAATGCCGATGAGGCGGCTGTCGTTGAAGACAGGGCGGAAGTAGCTGTTCCAGCCCGACACAACATACTCAGCGCGCTCGGTGATGGTGCCGTCGGGTGCGACCTCGAAGGCGTGGAAGGGGTCGGTCCGGAGGTAGGTGACGAAGAAGGCCTTGTTGCCGAGGAAGAGCGAGGCAAAGAGCTGCTGGCCGTCGCCGAAGGTGGCCTCGTCGATGGGCACAAGGTTGCCAAGGTCGGTGGCGTTCCAGGTCTGCACATGGTTGGCGTTCGTACCGCCGCCCCAGGTGCGGCCCGAGACGACACGCAGCACGCCCTCATAGAGGTCCATGTTGTACTTGTTCCAGACCTGGCCCGAGACCTCGACCTCGTCGCCGGCAATCATGTTGCCGGCCGGGTCAGAAATGTCGACCACCGAGACGGTGCTGTTCGGGGATGAGCCCGTCCAGGAAAAACGCGAAACGAGGAGCGCCTCGGTGGTCGCCTGCAGCGCGGCGACATAGCCGCCAAGATTGAGCTCCGACTTGGG
>CAIWGR010000703.1 GCA_903912275.1 uncultured delta proteobacterium | reverse complement strand
GGCTTTCAGCTGATCGCCAACCCGCTCGCCACCGCGAACATCTGGTTTCAGGCCCGCTTCCGTACCGGCGAGGCGGCGCGTGTCCGTCTGGCCTCGTTTGCCATCATCACGGTCACACGGCTCGCGGTCATCTTCCTCGACGGCAGCGTGGTGGCGCTGGCCTGGGTCGCGGTCGCAGAGACCCTCCTCGCCGGCCTCCTCGTCTCGGCCCGCTGGTGGCGGTCGGAGGCGCGGAGCCGGACGACGGGCTTCGACGGCGTACGGGCGCGCGAGCTGCTCCGCTTTGGCTGGCCCGAGCTGGTGAGCGGCATCGCGGTGACCATCTACCTCAAGATCGACCAGGTGATGCTTGGCAACATGGCCTCGCAATCGGAGCTGGGTCAGTATGCCGCGGCGACGCGGTTGGTGGAGTCGACCTATGTGCTGCCGGTGATCGTCACGGGCGTGGTATCGCCGCTGCTCTTCCGGCTCCATGCAACCGACCTCGACGCCTACCGGCGCACGGCGCAGAAGCTGCACGACGCCATGTTCACCCTCGGACTGGTCATCGCGCTTTCGTTCTCGCTGCTCGCCGTCCCCATCTGCTGGCTGCTCTTCGGCTCGGTCTATCCAGACGCGCCGGGCCTGCTTGCGGTGCAGTCCTGGTCGGTGGTCTTCGTGGCCCTCAACGTCTCCACTGGCAAACTCACCCACGCCGAGGGGCTGCTCTCCCAGACCATCTATCGCCAGATTCTGGGGGCCTTCCTCAACGTGGGGCTCAACCTGCTCTGGATTCCGCGATGGGGAGCCTACGGCGCCGCGGTCGCGACACTCGTCAGTTACGCCTTCAGTTGCTATGTCGCCTTCCTCTTCTCGGCGCGCGTCCGTCACCTCGCAGGGTATGTCTCTCGCGCAGTGCTCTCTCCGCCCCGCGTCATCCCAGAGGCAGTGCAGTGGCTCATCGCAGCATACAGAGAGAGGAGTCGTAGATGACCTCCTCGCTGCACAACGCAGGACAGTCCATCCGGGCCACGGTGGAGCGCTACCGGCGCGCCTTCGACGATGTATCTGCCACGCCGACACTCCGTCTGCCCGAGGTCATCCAGTTCCCCGTCAACAACATCTGCAATTCGCGTTGCGTGATGTGCGACATCTGGATGCAAAAGCGCTCCGACGACATCACGCCCGAGGAGGTCCGCAAGGGTTTTGCCTCACCGCTCTTTGCGGCCGTGCGGTCGGTCGGCGTCAACGGGGGCGAGCCTACGCTGCGCAAGGACCTGCCGGAGTTGGTTGGCGCCTTGGCTGCCTCGCTGCCTTCGCTGCAGAACGTGCACCTCATCACCAACGCCATCCGGGTGCCCGATGTGGTGCGCAGCGTGGAGGGCATCGTCGACGTGCTGGCCGGAACCGCTGCAAAGCTCCATGTGATGGTGTCGCTCGACGGGCTTGGCGAGGTGCACGACCGTGTCCGCGGCCGGCGTGGCAACTTCGCCTCGGCGGTGCAGGTGCTCGACCGCTACCAGGGCGACAGCCGGCTGGGCGTGGTGAACATGGGCTGCACCATCTCGCGGCCCAATGCGGAGCATGTGGATGAACTGCTCTGGTGGGCTGTCGACCGGCAGCTTCCGGCCCGCTTCCGCGTCGCGATTCCCCACCAGCGGCTCTACTCCAACGATGGCCGCGACATCTTCGCGCTGACGGACGAGGAGCGCCACCATGTGGTCGCCTTCCTCGATACCCTCCGGCACGACTACGAGCGCGAACCGTCCCGCGCCGCCTTCTATCTCTCGCTCCGCAACCAGCTTGCCTACGGGCTGCCGCGCAGTGCCGGCTGCCCCTGGAAGAACCATGGCGCAACCGTCCTGAGCAACGGCGACCTCGCCTACTGTGCGGTCGCCAGCCCGGTCATCGGCAATGTGCGGCAAGACAACGTGGAGCAGGCCTACTGGTCGAGCGAGCCGGTACTGCAGGAGATTCGCGACACCCGGTGCGACAGCTGCCTGCACGACTACACGGCGCCGGGAACGGCCTCAGATGTGCAGTCCCGCTTCCGCCGCAACCTGCGTGCCGAGCTGCCCGATCTGCTCGGCGAAGGGGTGGACGAGGCGAAGCGGCTGGCGGTGGAGGCCAAAGCGCTCCGGTCGCTGCTCGCGGGCGAGGTTGCCCGCCGGCTTCCTGCGGAGCGCAAGACGGTGGCCGTGAGTGCCGCGCCGCGCATCCTGTTGACGGGCTGGTATGGGACCGAGACGCTGGGCGACAAGGCGATTCTGGCGGGCGTGGTGCTGGCGATTCGCGATGCTGTGCCCGGCGCGCGGCTCACGATTGCGAGCCTCGAGCCGTGGGTCACGGTCAACACGCAGCGGCAGATGCCGGAGCTGGCAGACTGTGAGGTTGTGGCGTTGCGTGATGCGCCCGCGATGGTGAAGCGGGGGGCGTTCGATGCCGTCTTCGTGGCTGGCGGTCCGATGATGGCGCCTGTCGCGCAGGTGGTGGATCTGGCGCTGCTGCAGCAGCAGGCACGGGCGCAGGGTCTGGCGACGGGGCTGCTCGGTTGCGGTATCGGGCCGATGGGGCTGCCGGTCCGCGATCTGGCCATCCGCGAGCTGGTCGCGAGCTCCGACATCTGCCTGGTGCGCGACGCCGGATCGGCGGAGCGTTGCGGCCCGTGGCGTCCCGACGGGGCGACCATAACGGTGGTGCCGGACCCCGCCATGATCTGGCTCGAGACGCTGCAGCGGCAGCGCCCTGCGTCGCCGCGATGGGGCTTCGCGCTGCGCCGCTTTCCCCACGCGGAGTATGCCCGTGAGCGCTCTGAGGCGGAGGCGTTGGCGCTGGTCTCACGCTTTGAGTCCGAGGTGAGGCGTTGCGTTTCGCTGCTCCTCGCCGCCGATCCCGCCGCGGTGGTGGTCCCCTTTCCGATGCATCGGCTGGCGGTGGGTGGCGACGACCGGCCCTACCTGCGGCAGCTCTTTGCCGGTTGCGAGCGGGTCGAGCCCATTGTCTGGCGCCACCGCGCGCCCGCCGACGATGCCGCCGACTTTGCCTCGCTCTCGGGCCTGCTCGGCATGCGCTTTCACAGCCTCGTCTTCGCGCTCGGCCTCGGCGTGCCGCTGACGGCTGTGGACTACACGGCCGGCGGCAAGAGCGCTGCCTTGCTGCACGAGCGCGGGCTGGCCGATGTGTTGCAGCCTTTCGACGGCTTCGACGGCGCCCGCGCTGCCCAACAGCTGCTCGCAGCGTCGCGGGCTGCGGCGCAGGAGCGGGCCGATGCGCAGGCCGACGCGGCGCGCTCGGCGCGGGGCACGATCGGTCGGGCGGTTGCCGCGTTGGTGGGGCAGTGAGGCCGGC
>CAIWGR010000702.1 GCA_903912275.1 uncultured delta proteobacterium | reverse complement strand
CGCGAACAATTTGAGCTTCATGCTGCGTTGGAGTCGCGCCACTGGTGGTTTGTGGGCCGCCAACGCGTGTTGCGTGCCATCATCGAGCGGCTGGGCCTGCCTGTTGCCGGAGCCGAGATGTTTGAGTTCGGCTGCGGTACCGGCGGCACGCTGGACGCCGTGGGCTCCGGCTACCGATGCGCGGGCGTAGACCCGGACGAGGCGGGCATTGCAGCGGCACAGCAGCGCTTTCCGCAGCATCACTTTGCGGTTTGGCAGCCCGGTGAGCCACTCCCTGCGGCGCTCGGTCGGGCAGAGGTGGTGTTGATGCTCGATGTGCTGGAGCACATTGAGCGTTCGCGAGAGGCGCTGGGCGCGGTCATCGAAGCCATGAAGCCGGGTGCACACCTGCTGATCACGGTGCCCGCAGATATGCGCATCTGGAGCGCGCACGATGAGCACTTCGGCCACTACCGCCGCTACGACGAGGAGATGCTGCGCTGGGAGTGGAGCGACCGTCCCGTGGAGGTCCGTCTGCTCAGCCACTTCAACGCGCTGCTTCACCCGCTGATCTCGGCCGTGCGACGGGTGAACCGGCTGCGCGGGGGTTCGTCCGGCGCCTCTGGCACCGATCTCTCGCTGCCGCCCGACGCTGCGAATCGACTCCTGACGCGGCTCTTCGCGCGGGAGCGGCGGGCGCTGGTCGCAGCCATCGACACCGGCACGCCGGCGTTTGCGCGCGGTGTGAGTCTCGTGGCGCTGCTGCGGAAGCTTCCGTGAGTCGGGGGCTGCTCGATGCGTTGACGCTGGTTGTGCCCTGTTACAACGAGGCGAGGCGCTTCGATGCTGGCCGGTTTACCGCCGCGCTCGCCCGGTTTCCCGGCCTGCAACTCTTGCTTGTGAACGACGGCAGCAGCGACGCGACGGAAGCCGTTATCGAGGCCTTTGCAGCGACCTCCGCCGAGCGCGTTCGAACGCTGTCGCTGGGTGAGAATCGGGGGAAGGCGGAGGCGGTTCGTGCGGGGCTTCTGGCTGCGATGGATGGCGGGGCTGCGTGGGTGGGATTCTGGGACGCCGACCTCGCCACACCGTTCGAGGCGCTGGAGGAGTTTTCGGTGGCAGCCGCGCGACACGACGAGGCGCGGGCCTTGATCGGGTCACGCGTGAGGCTGCTCGGCAGAGAGATCGACCGCAACCCGGTGCGTCATGTCCTCGGGCGGCTGTTCGCGACTGCTGCCTCTGTGACACTCGATCTGCCCGTCTATGACACGCAGTGCGGCGCGAAGATTTTTCTCGCAGATGAGACGCTTCGCAGCGCGCTGCAGGAGCCATTTGCGAGCCGCTGGATTTTTGATGTGGAGCTGCTGCAACGGCTCGATGTGGGCTGGTTGAGGACGACCGGGCGGCGGGCAACGGCCTACCTGGTCGAGGTGCCCCTACTTGCGTGGCAAGATGTGAAGGGGAGCAGCGTCCGCGGGCGTGACTTTCTGCGCGCCGGCGCTGAGTTGGCGGTTATCCGGAGCCGTCGCAATCGCTAGTGCGGGGGCCGCTTCGTCGGCTTGCGTTTGACAGCGGGCGATGGCGCGGGAGGAGCTTCGGGGGGCGTCTTGGCGGCCGATGCGGCTCCGCTGCCCTCAGGCCGCGCGACCTCGACCTCCATGTCGGGGTGGTTCTTCTGCGCGAGCTCGGGACGCAGCCGCATCGCTTCGTGAGCGAGCGTATCTGCGACCTGCGCATTGCCCAGCTTGCCCTCGACGTAGGCGAGCCGGATCATCGCAACGGCGTCGGTGGGGTTGAAGAAGAGGACACGCTCGAAGCGTGCCTTGGCCTTGGGCAGGTTGCCGAGACGCATGGCGATGATCCCAGATTGAAAGAGCGCGTAGTTGTTCTCGGCATCGCGCGAGAGTGCCTGCTCAGCATAGGTCTCCGCTTCGGCGTAACGGCCGAGTCGGATGAGGGTGATGGCTGTGTCGAGGGGCACCTGCGCACCGAGTCGTGGGACCGTGCAGAGGTGCTTGAGGATGTCGACGACCTCTTCGCCGCGGCCCTGCTCGACACGGATCAATGCCAGGACACGGAGTGCTTCGGGGTGGTTCGGGAAGGGTTTGAGGATCTGGCGGAGATGCTCTTCTGCGAGGTCGAACTTCTTGAGGAGCGCGTAGCTGTTGGCGAGGTTCATGTGGGCGACGTAGAAGTTGTCTTCGCCCGGCTTGGCGAGGCTCAATACTTGGCCGAGCACGCGGATGGCGGCATCAATCTGGTTGCGGTTGCGATACTCGAGGGCGAGCTGGAGGCGGGCACGCTGCGAGGTGGGGAAGGCTTCGAGGACGCGTGCCGCGAATGCGACAGGATCGGCGAACTCCTTGTTCCGGGCCTGGACGCGCGCGCCGTAGCCGCCGGCGACGAGCGCGGCGATGGCAAGCGAGACAAGGGCCCGTCGAGGTGCCGCAGCGAAGGCGAGTTCGAGACCTCGTGCGGCCACGAGCGCGAGTCCGATGAGGGGCAGATAGAGGTAGTGCTCGGCGAGGAGTTCGTGGTGGGGAATGATGTGGCTGACCGGGAGCATGGTCACGCCAAAGAAGAGCAGG
>CAIWGR010000701.1 GCA_903912275.1 uncultured delta proteobacterium | reverse complement strand
CCTTCACCGAGGGCGAGTCGCTGCACTTCACGGGGATTCCCTGCTTTGCGCCCGAGATCTTTCGCCGCGTGCGGTTGGAGAATCCGCTCCGGATGAAGAATCTCAAGAAGGGTCTCGACCAGCTGGCGCAGGAGGGCGCGGTGCAGCTGTTCCGTCCGATGGACTCGCCGGAGTTCATTGTGGGTGTGGTCGGCAATCTGCAGCTTGAGGTGCTCAAGTTCAGGCTTGCTGCTGAGTATGATGTTCAGGCTCAGTTTGAGATGGTGGAGCTGACGACGGCGCGCTGGTACCGGTCGTCTGACCCTGTGGCGGTGTCGGAGTTTGAGCAGGCGTTTCGGCGCTATGTAGCGCGGGACGTGAAGGAGCGAGCGGTCTACTTGGCAGAGTCGGCCTGGCGCCTCGGATATGTGCAGGAACGGCACCCCAAGATTGAGTTCTTCGAGACGAGCGACGGTATCTAGGCGGTGGTCGTGGCGGCGGGCTGTTGCCTGCGCTTCCACCATCGCTTGATGGCCAATTGTCCGGGTTCCTCCACAAGGTTCCGCAGGGCATGCGCGAGTGCGAGCGCCAGCAGCAGCGCGGCGAGGATTGCTCCGGGCAGCGACCAACCCGCAGAGGTGAGGCGGTGGATGAGCCAGTAGCCGATGTTCTGATGGATGAGGTAGAGCGCGTAGGAGATGGAGCCGAGCCAGAGGAGTGGCCTGCTCACGAGCCACTGGAGGCGGCCGGTGGTGGCCATCCAGACGGCGCCGATGCTGCTCAGTACAATGAGGTGGCCGAGGTTTCCGCCGTCTGGCCGCGGGAGCAGGAGTTCGCAGACGACGGTGGCGGCCAGGAGGAGCCAGTTGCGGCGGCTGGTCGTGTCACGGTGGATTCCGTAGAGGGCGATGCCGGCAGCGAACAGGTGGAAGTAGGGGTAGAGTAGGAGGCTGGGCGCGTGGCGTCCTGGCAGCGCGATCACCGAGGCGTGGACGGCGATGGAGATGGCGGCCTGCAGGGCGAGGAGAGAGCCGACGATGAGGTGGGTCCTGGCGATCTGTCGGAAGATGAGCAGCGTCGCCATTCCGGCGTAGAAGACGAGCTCACGCGAGAGGGTCCAGTAGACGCCATCGACATGGCGGATGCCGAAGAACTCCTGGAGCATCGTGAGGTTGAATAGGGTGGGGAGGAGCGTGAGTGTACGGTCGGGGAATCCGCCCGTGGCGAGTGTGGTGGCGGTGAGCAGGACGGCTGCCCAGTAGGCGGGGAAGAGTCGGGCGAATCTTGAGACGGCGAAGTCGGTCGCGGAGCGGGCGTTGCCGAGCGACATGAAGATGACGAAACCGCTAACGACGAAGAAGAGCTCTACGCCGAAATGGCCATGGGGCATGGAGACTGCAGTCCGGAACTGCGGGTAGTTGTAATGGAGGTTTGTGGTGTAATGGAAGCTCACGACGGCAAGGGCGGCGAGGCCGCGGAGTGCGTCGAGGGCTTGGAGGCGTGACGATCTGCTTGGTCTCTCGGTGCCCGGAGATGCGTCGGGTACGGTCGTCACGGTTTGCCTTGCGTTGTGGATGCAATCGGCAGAAGCGGCGCAGCGGCGGGTTGGGATTCCGGAGCGCGCAGGCGGGGCCTGTTGTTCGGGTAGCGGAGGCCTGCTGTGCATTCCAACGAATTCGTCGCAATGCGGAGGGGCGCGGCAGCGCAAAGCAATTGACCGTAACGGGGGTCGAAGTAGAGGGGCTGCGCCACACCCACGGAGGAGCCCGCCATGAATACGAGCGAGATTTCGAGTCTTCTTGGAGCCGATGCTGATTCGCTGTTGAACCACACCTGCGAGACGATTCCCAAGGCGTCGCTCACGGTTCCTGGCGCAGACTATGTGGACCGTGTGCTGTCGCTGACGGACCGGCCGACGCCGGTCCTGGCGAACTATGAGCGTCTGCTCCGAGCGGGTCGGCTTGGCGGGACAGGGTATGTGTCGATCCTGCCCGTTGACCAGGGCATCGAGCATTCGGCGGGTGCGTCGTTTGCCAAGAACCCAGCCTACTTCGATCCTGAGAACATTGTGAAGTTGGCGATGGAGGGCGGGTGCAATGCGGTTGCGAGCACCTACGGCGTACTGGCCTCGGTTGCGCGCAAGTATGCGCACAAGATCCCCTTCAT
>CAIWGR010000700.1 GCA_903912275.1 uncultured delta proteobacterium | reverse complement strand
GAGCGCCGCGCCGAAGAGGCCCGCGCGGCCGCCGACCCCGACACCGCCAACGCCCAGTATGCCGAGGTCCTCTGGCTCATCGCCGACATCGCCCGCGCCAGCGGCGACCTCCCCCGCGCAGAGCAGCTCTTCCACGAAGCGCTCGACCGCTTCCGCGACCTCGAAGACACCCGCGGCATCGCCCAGTGCTACGCCAAGCTCGCCGTCACCGCCCGCATGCAGAACGACCTCGACAACGCCACCCGGCGCTACCACGCCGCACTCGACCTCTACGCCGCACTCGGCGCCCGCCGCGGCGTCGCCCACCAGCTCAACGGCCTCGGCGACGTCGCCCGCTTCCGCAACGACCTCCCGCTCGCCGCCGAACACTACCAGCGCGCCGTCACCATCTTCGAGTCCATCGGCGTCCCCTTCGACGCCGCCATCGCGCTCACCAACCTCGGTATCGTCGCCCGCGATGCCGGCAAGCTGGCCGAAGCCTCCTCCGCCTTTGCCCGCGCAGTCGCCGTCTCCGAGCGCATCCACTACCCCTACCTCCTCATCGGAGCCAAGGTGAACTGGGCAGCCGCCGAGGCACTCGCCGGCAACCGTACCAAGGCAGCGACCCTGCTAGACGAGAGCCTCACCGAGCTCGACGCCACCGGCTTCGTCGACCCCGACTACGCGCTCCCGCTCGAACTCATCGGCACCGCCACCGCCACCGCCGGCGACACCGCCCAGGCCGCGCTCCTCCTCGAGCGGGCACGCGATATGTGGGCAGAGCTCAAGCGCGAGACCGACGTCGCCCGCACCCAGCAGCTCCTCGACAGCCTCGGCTGAGCCACCGGGTTGTCGAAGGAATCGCAGCGATGCGGCGAAGCCTCCGCCCCTGCACCCCGCCCTCTCCCAAAAATCTGCAGCGCCCTCCGCAACAACGGGCCGCAGACGCCGATAACCGACCATCACACTTGCGTGAGGTCCCATGTCGCGCCCACCGTTGCCACCGTTTCCAGCTCCGCCTCCAGCACCACCTCCAGCACCACCTCGAGAAAGCGCCAGGTCCCATTTGCCCCAAAGGGGCAACGCATACCAGCCCAGGGTGCAACCCTGGGAAATGGATGATGCATGCGGGGCATGGGATGGCGGGCATGGACGCGGGGCATGGGATGGTGGGCATGGACGCACCGTTCCTGCACGGGCGGATAATGCGTCGACCCGCGCAGCCCTGCCGGCCCATGCGCTGCACGAGCAGCATGTGGTCCCCCGTAACAGCCTGTTCGTGGACCCTGCCCTAGTCGACCTCACCCAACGGGAGGCCGCATGACCATCGGCGGCTCCGAGGGGGCAACACGCGGTACGCTTCGACTCTACCGAGACAGCGACGGGCGTGTTGAGGTGCAGGTTCGACTTGAACAGGAGACGCTCTGGCTGAGCCAGCGCGAGATGGCCGCGCTGTTCGAAAAGGATACTGATACCATCGGGTTACACCTCCGAAACATCTACCTCGAACGGGAGCTCAACGAGGCGGCAACTACCGAGGATTCCTCGGTAGTTCAGATGGAGGGTACCCGTCGGGTTCGGCGCCGCGTGCGGCTCTACAACCTCGATGCCATCCTCTCGGTGGGCTACCGCGTCAGTTCTCGGCGAGGCACGCAGTTTCGAATCTGGGCCACATCCCTTCTCCGAGATCATCTTGTTCGTGGCTACACAGCCCACGCTGCCCGTCTTCGGGAACTCGATCAGGCTGTCCGGATTATCGCCGATACTGCGAGGCAGCGTGACCTCTCGGGAGACGAAGCGCGCGCGCTGCTGGCTGTAGTCGGCGACTACCAGCGGGCGCTCGGACTGCTCGACGACTACGACCACCAGCGGGTGCGCAAACCGGCGGTCATCCGTGAGGTCACCCACCCTCTTGACGTCGCGCAAGCTCGGCGCCTCATCGAAGACCTGCGAAAGCAGTTCGGTGCGTCGAACCTCTTCGGTCGCGAGAAGGACCAAAGCCTCGATGGCACGCTTGGTGCGATCATGCAGACCTTCAACAGTCAGGACCTTTATCCAGGTCTCGAGGAGAAGGCCGCCCGACTGCTCTACATCACCGTCAAGAATCATCACTTCGTCGACGGAAACAAGCGGATTGCCGCGGTTCTGTTCCTCTGGTTCCTCGACCAGAATGGGGGTCTGGTCGGGCCAGACGGAACCCGCACTGTCTCGCCGGATGCACTCGTTGCGCTCACGCTGCTGGCG
>CAIWGR010000699.1 GCA_903912275.1 uncultured delta proteobacterium | reverse complement strand
CGAACTGTCCGAAACCTTCACCGTCTGGGACAAGGCCGACGGAACCACTGCGAGGAGGCCGACGGCAGTCAGCAGGAGTTCACGAAGCATGAGGGCGTCCCGTTTGGGTGAGATACTCGGCAATCTGAACGGCATTCCAAGCTGCACCCTTCAGCAGGTTGTCTGAGACCACCCAGAAGTGCAGCGTACGCGGTAGCGTGTTGTCCTGTCGAATCCGGCCAACGAAGGTCTCGAATCGGCCGACGCAGTCGCGGGCGGTCGGGTAGCGATTGGAGGCCGGCTCATCCTCTACGACAATGCCGGCGAAAGAGCCGATGACCTCGCGCGCCTGCTCTGTGCTGAGCCGTTCGCTGAGGTCGACCGTCACAGACTCCAGGTGGCCCCGCAGCACGGGCACCCGCACGCAGGTTGCCGAGACAGGCAGCTCTGAAAGACCCATGATTTTGCGCGTCTCGTGGCACATCTTCTCTTCCTCTGAAGAGTAGCCCGACGGCTGAAACGTGCCGATGTGCGGCAGCGCGTCGAAGGCAAGCGGCCGCGCGAAGGTCTTGTGGACGAGCGTCTCACCCGCCAGCGCCGAGGCCGTCACCGCGAGCAGTTCGTCGATGCCCGCCTGCCCTGCTCCGGCTGCGCTCTGATAGGTCGAGACTACAACCCGCTCAATGCCTACCGCGCGGCGAAGCGCCTCGAGCGGAAGCACCATCTGAATCGTGCTGCAGTTGGGGTTGGCGATGATGCCGCGATGACCGAGCATCGCCTCCGCATTCACCTCCGGAACCACCAGCGGCACATCGGCGTCGAGCCGATAAAAACTGCTGTTGTCGATCACCACCGCACCGGCCGCCACGGCCGCCGGCGCAAAGTCGCGACTCCGGTCACCGCCCGCAGAAAACAGCGCGATGTCGATGCCGTCGAAGGCCTCGGAGGTCAGTTCACGAACCGGCCAGTCGCGCCCGAATGCGTGTACCAGCTGTCCCACAGAGCGTGCGCTGGCCAGCGGACGCAACTCCGAAACTTCAAATCCGCGCTTCTCCAGCGTCGCCACCATCTCGCGGCCCACCGCACCGGTCGCACCGGCAATGGCTACCCGAAGACCCGCTCCACTCATGCCGGCACGGGCGCAAAACGCATCGGACCGAAGTCCGACGCAACCTCAAACCGGGCCGCGGTCTTGGCGGTAATCTCCTCCAGCGTCACGCCCGGCGCATGCTCCTTGAGCAGCAGGTGGTCGCCGGCAACCTCGAACAGGGCGAGGTCGGTCACAATCATGTTCACGCAGGCCACGCCCGTGAGCGGCAGCGTGCAGGAGGGGAGCACCTTCGACTCGCCATCCTTCGAGCTGTGGACCATCACCACGATGACGCGCCTCGCGCCCGCAACCAGATCCATCGCGCCGCCCATGCCCTTCACCATCTTCCCCGGGATCATCCAGTTGGCCAGGTCGCCTCGCTCCGAAACCTCCATGGCGCCAAGCACCGTAAGGTCGACATGGCCGCCTCGAATCATGGCGAAGGAGTCGGCGCTCGAGAAGATGCT
>CAIWGR010000698.1 GCA_903912275.1 uncultured delta proteobacterium | reverse complement strand
GCGGTGGCCGGAGGCGGTCTGAACCGCGACTTCCACATCTTCGCCGTGGAGTGGTCGGCCGATGAGATTGTTTGGCTCGTCGATGAGTACCCCTACCATCGCGTGACGCGTGAGAGCCTGCCGCCGCTGACCACCTGGGTCTTCGACCAGCCCTTCTTCCTGCTGCTGAACCTCGCGGTGGGTGGAACCTATGTGGGGCCTGTGGGTGCCGACACGGTCTTCCCGCAGGCCTTCGTTGCTGACTACGTGCGGGCCTACGAGGTTGCACCATGAGCATGCTGCGGGCCATCGTCGCGACCTGCGCGCTGCTGCTTTGGAGCGGCTGCGTGACGGGCGAGGGTATGGCGCCGCGCGGCGTGCTGTCTGTCTCGGTGGAGCAGCAGAGCACCTGGATTCGGGCCTTCAATCCGCTTGCGCCGGGCGAGGCGCGCTGGCCGACACGGGCCGGCATTTACGAGCCGCTCATGGTCCACAACGCGGTGAAGGCGGCCTGGGTGCCCTGGCTCGCGACGGGGTATCGGTGGAGCGACGATCTGCTGACGCTCACCTTTGACATCCGCGAAGGGGTGAAGTGGTCGGACGGTCGTCCGATGACGGCGGCCGATGTCGCCTACACCTTTGGCCTGCTGAAGCGGTTCCCTGCGCTGGACGGTGGGGGGCTCTGGAGCTTTCTGTCCTCGGTCTCGGCGCCCAACGCCACGACGGTGGAGCTTCGCTTGAGCCGGGTCTACGTGCCGAGCCTGGCGCTGATTGCCTCGGTGCCGGTGGTGCCGGAGCATGTCTGGTCGAAGGTGGCAGACCCGGTGACTTTCACCAACCCGGACCCTGTCGCGACGGGCCCCTTCACGGTGGTCCGCTCCTTCTCGAACCAGATGTATGAGCTGGGGCGGAACCCGAACTACTGGCAGGCTGGCAAGCCCAAGGTGGAGGCGCTCCGCTTCCTCGCCTATCCGAGCAACGATCAGGCCAACCTGGCGCTGGTGGAGGGGAGCGTGGACTGGGCGGGGAACTTCGTGCCGGCCATCGACCGGACCTTCGTGTCGCGCGATCCGGCGCACAACGGCTACTGGTTTCCGCTGATGGGGAGCACGGTCTTTCTCTATGCGAACACGACGCGGAAGCCCTTCGACGATGTGCGGGTGCGGCGGGCGCTGAGCCTGTCGATCGACCGGGCGAAGGTGGCCGACCTTGCGATGTATGGGACGACGGTGCCGAGCGGCCCGACGGGGCTGAGCGATGGGTATGCGGCCTGGCGGACGGAGCTGGGGCCGGCAGAGAACTGGACCCGTTTTGATGTGGCGGAGGCCAATCGGCTGCTGGACGAGGCGGGGCTTAAGCGTGGTTCCGACGGGATGCGGCGCGATGCGAAGGGGGCGCCGCTGACCTTCGAGATTGGCGTGGTGGCGGGCTGGTCGGACTGGGTGCGGGCGGCGCAGCTGATTGCGCGCGGGCTGCAGGAGGTTGGCGTGGAGGCGAAGGTGCGGCCGTCGGAGTTCAGCGCCTGGTTCTCGTCGCTGCAGCGGGGTGAGTTTGACCTCGCGGTGAGCTGGTCGACGGACGGGCCGACGCCCTACGCCTTTTACCGCTGGTTGATGTCGCCGGCGACGGTGCTGCCGGTGGGCGAGGTTTCGCCGGGGAACTGGCACCGGTTTGGCGATGTGGCGTCGGGGAAGCTGCTGGAGCAGTTTGAGCAGACGGCGGACGAGGCGCAGCAGCGGTCGATTGTGGAGGCGTTGGAGCACCGGTTTGCGGCGACGCTGCCGGCGATTCCGCTCTTTCCCGGGCCGCAGTGGGCGGCCTTTACGACGCGGCGGTTCACCGGGTTTCCGACGAAGGAGAACCCCTACGCATCGCCGTCGCCGAACGCGGGCGGCGCCTCGCTCTTGGTCCTGACGGAGCTTCAGCCGGTGGAGGCGCCATGAGGTATGCGCTCCGACGGCTCGGATTTTACATGCTCGCGGCCTGCGTTGCGGTGGTGCTGAACTTCTTGATTCCGCGGCTCATGCCGGGCGACCCTGCGTCGACGATGTTTGCCCGGTTTCAGGGGCGGCTGCAGCCGGAGGCGATGGCCTCGTTGCGGGCGGCCTTCGGCTTCACGGGGGGCTCGCTCTGGGAGCAGTTCGACTCCTACCTGTCGCACCTGGTGCGGGGCGACCTGGGCATCTCGATTGCCTACTTCCCCGCGCCGGTGACGGAGGTCTTTGGGACCGGGCTGCTCTGGACGATGCTGCTGGCGGGCGGGAGCCTGGTGGTGGCCTTCTTTCTCGGCACGGCGCTTGGGGCGCTGGCGGCCTGGCGGCGGAACGGCTGGCTCGACTCGGTGCTGCCGCCGCTCTTGGCGCTGATGGGGGCTTTTCCCTTCTTCTGGCTGGCGATGCTGGTGCTGGATGTCTTCGGCTTCCGCTTGGGCTGGTTCCCGCTGCGGCATGCGCATGGGCCCGACATCGCGCCGGGCTTCAGCTGGGCCTTTGTGAGCAATGTGGCCTATCACGCGGCGCTTCCGGCCATGACGGTGGTGGTGGCGAGCGTGGGCGGCTGGATGCTGAGCATGCGCAACACGATGATTGGTGTGATGGGGCAGGACTTCATGACGCTGGCGCGGGCGAAGGGGCTGGCGCCGTCGCGGATTCTGGTCCGGTATGCTGCGCGCAACGCGCTGCTGCCCAGCGTGACGGGCTTTGGCATGGCGCTGGGCTTTGTGCTGTCTGGCTCGCTGCTCACCGAGATTGTCTTCTCCTATCCCGGGCTCGGCTACCTCATGGTCGTTGCGGTGCGGAACCAGGACTACCCGCTCATGCAGGGGCTCTTCCTCATCATCACGCTGTCGGTGTTGGCTGCGAACTGGGTGGTGGACCTGATTTACCTGCGGCTGGATCCGCGAACGAGGCGCATTGAGTGTCCTCTTCTCGTCGCTGATGCGGACCCGGAAGGCGCGGCTCGGGCTGGCGCTG
>CAIWGR010000697.1 GCA_903912275.1 uncultured delta proteobacterium | reverse complement strand
TTGCTCGTCGCCGCCGCCGTCATCCGTAGCGTCTGGCACCCGCTCCACGAAGCCATAGCACTGAGCCTCGACGCCATCCCCGAAGAGCTGAACGCCGACGCCATCCGCGCTGAACTCGCCACGGCCGTCGCGCCCGCAAAGCTCACGCAGCTCCACCTCTGGGCAAGGTCTACGACCCAGCGCGCAGCGACGGTCCGCATCGACGCGGCGCGCGGCACCGAGCCCAACGCCCTGCTCGAGCAGGTCAAACACATCCTCGAGCACCACCACAGCGTCGACGAGGTCGTCACGGAGGTCCGCTGGTCGGACCCCGAGGCTCCGCCGTCAGACAACGCGCACGCTCATCCAACGCTCTAACCTACCCGCACGACGAGTCAGCCCATGGCAAACCCAGAAGAAGAAGCACGCATCAGACAGCTGATCGCCGACAGCGTCGAGGGCGGAAAGCGCGGCAACGCCGCCTTCGCCCAGGTCGTCACGAGCTACCAGTCGCGCGTCCGTGCCTTCTGCATCCGCATGGTCCGAAACACCGCCGACGCAGACGACCTCACCCAGCAGACCTTTCTCAAGGTCTGGCAGAACCTTGCCACCTTCCGCGGCGACACCTCCTTCATCGCCTGGACCATCCGCATCGCGCGCAACCTCTGCATCGACCTGCTGCGCAAGTCCAACCGGTTCATCCCCAC
The DNA here is from genome assembly GCA_903912275.1 of uncultured delta proteobacterium. Taxonomy (GTDB): domain Bacteria; phylum Myxococcota_A; class Bradymonadia; order REDH01; family REDH01; genus CAIWGR01. The sequence goes on along the minus strand of CAIWGR010000697.1, from coordinate 7,284 downwards.
CGACACGACCGAGCCGGGCAACGCCTTCGAGCATGTCACCGAAGGGCAGTCCGACTACCTCAGCGCATCCGCCGGCATGAGCGCACTCAAGGTGCTCGAGAACAAGGAGACCGCCGAAAAGGTCTACGACGCGCTCGACCAGATGAAGGTGCAGGCACGCGAAATCCTGCTGCTCTACCACCACCAGGGACTGAGCTATCAGGAGATCGCGACGGTGCTCGATATCCCCCAAGGCACCGTCATGAGCCGACTCTTCCACGCTCGCAAGGCAATGCAGTTCGAGCTCCGCTCCATCTATGAGAAGAAGAATCCCACCTCCGGTGAATAGCGCGATGCTTCCGCCGTCCGGATTTTACCTCCCGTGCCCTTATTCTTTGCTCATCGTGGTTCCAACATGCTGACCCGTGAACAATCTCTCCTCCTCGACAAGCACCACGACCGCGAGACCCGCGGCGTAGAGGCCGCAGAGGCCCGCGCCCTCCTCGAGGCGAACCCCGACGCAAAGCGCTACCTCGCAGACCTCGAGTTCCTGCACGATACGCTCGCCCTCCCCAGCCACATCGACCGCGAAGGGCTAGGCGACGCTGCCATCCACGCCCGCATCATGGCGGAGATTGAGGCACGCACCGAACTGGAGGAGGCGACCTCCGCGATGCTCACCGCCGGCTTCCGTAGCGAGTGCGAAGAGCCCGCAGACCCTGCCCTGCTTGCACGCATCATGGCCGGCGTGGCGGAGCAGAACCAGCAGCGGGAGCGTGTCGCCGCGGCGGCAACGACCAGCGACTCCTTCCTCGACCGGCTCCGCAGCTGGGGCTCCGGCTGGGCCTTCACCGGCGCCGTCGCCATGGCCGCCGCGCTCCTCGCCGTGACGCTCTCCAACCGTCTCGCGCCCGGCGCGCCCGAGAGCGCCCAGACCGACCCGGCGAAGACCACCATCATCAACAACTACTACGTCCAAGCTCCCCGCGTGGACTCTCTCACCCCCACCTCCGGCTTCACCGCGAGCGTCACCCAGGGCTCCCAGGCCGACGACACCGCGACCGTCATCTGGCTCCAGCCCAACGGCACGCTCGCCACGGCGCCCAAAGGCAACGGACCCGCCTCCACCGACCCCACTCTCGCAGGCTCCGGCGCCTCGCCTGCTCACCCCGTGCACACGGACTAGACACCATGAAACGCCCCCTCGCACTGCTTCTTACCGCCTCGTTCCTGGCGCTCGCAGCACCCGCTGCTTTTGCCGCCGACGCCAAGCCCCCCGCCGCCGCGCCTGCGCGCTCAGCCGTCGCCGTCGAGGTGAAGATCATCCTCGCCTCCGCGGCCGCCGCGCCCGCCGACCAGGCCCTCGCCGCGAACGCCGGCCAGCTCGCAAAGCAGTTCCCCCAGTTCAAGGGCTTCCGCCAACTCTCTGCCAGCCGCCAGACCCTGCAGACCGGCCAGCAGGGAACCTTCGCGCTCCCCATCCCCGACAGCTCGCTCGGCCTTACCCTCATCGGCGCGGAGGGCGGCAAGTTCAAACTCCGCATGGCCATGCCAGGCGGAAGCGCAGACACCACCTCGACCGACCAGGGTGTCTTCTACGTAGGCGGCATGCCCTTCAACGGCGGCACCCTCATCCTCGCCATCAAGACGGTCGCCGTCCGCTAGCGCTTGGGCGGCGTGGCCGGCTCCCACGGCGGAGCGCGCCGCATCGCCTTGACCGCCTTCTTCACCCGGCGGCGCCACGCAGAAACCGCCGCCGGCGCGAGCAGCTCACCGCCGAACCGTGTCTGCTCGTAGACCGCCACAAAGGCCTCGAGCTCCGCCACCACCTCCGCAGGATAGCGCGACGACCGCTCCAAGAAGCCGCGGCTCGTCAGGTCTACCTCCAACGTGCCAGTCCGCCGCTCCAACTCCTGCAGCAGCCGAAGGTAGAGGCCCGAAACCTCCAGTTGGCGCCGCGGCCGGCTCCGACGCTGCTCCGGTTCGTCGCTTCCCAGCAGCGCCCGCCGCAGCCTGTAGGCCACAAACGTCCCGACCACTGGAACACCCACGCCGAGCGCCAGCGCGCCACCACTCCAACCGCCGGGCCAGGCGCTCTGGATCACGCCTGCCGACAGCAACAGCCAGGCCGTTCCGATGGTCCAGTCCGGCCCGGCCCAGAGCAGACGGCGCTTCGTCCGGAGCCGGAAGAGCAGCGTCGCGACCACCGCCAGCACCGCCTCCCAGAAGGTGGCCTTGGTACGCCGAAGGATGGTCCAGAACAGCTCCCGCGCAGCGTCTGAAAACCGTCCCGGGTCTGTGCCATCCGACGATTGCGTCTGCGCGAAGGCGTCCCGCAGCAGCGAGGCCTGCTTCTCGAAGTCATACTCGACCACCCAGCGGAACCAGGCGAGACGGGCCGTGTCGAGCCCCATCTGCAGCGTCGACCAGATCGACTCCCCGGGCATCTGCACCGTCGGCCCACCCGGCGTCGGATCAAACTGCACCCAGCCGCGGCCAGGGAAGTAGGCCTCCACCCAGGAGTGGGCATAGTTCTGACGCACCGCCCAGTAGTCCCCCACCGAGTTGTAGTCGGCGCCGAGAAAGCCGTTGACGATGCGCGCCGGGATCCCCTGCTGCCGGAGCATCATGGTCATCGCCGTCGCGAAGTACTCGCAATGGCCGGCACGCCACTCAAAGAGGAACGAGTCGAGCACATTCTCGCCCTCGACCGCCTGCTTCATCTCCAGCGTGTAGCGCCGTGTCTGGAGCTCCCGCTCCAGCGCGCGGGCGTAGTCCGCGGGGTCCGGCGACCGCCTGCGGAGCTCATCGGTGAGCGCCACCGTCCGCGCAGAAAGTGTCCCCTCAGGAACGGACGAGTACTGCGACGCAAGCGTCCACCAACCGTCCGACCAGACCTCGGCCGCCTCTCCCTCTTCGAGCGATACCTGGTGCAGACGCGCCTGCCGCACAACCTCCAGCCCGGCAGCCGTCGGCGGCGGCACGGGGAGGCTTGCAGCCAGCGCATTCCACCGCCGCAGATAGTCGCGCACCGCCACGTCGCGTGCCTCCCGTTGACGGGGCAGCGATGCCGCGTCCGGTGACTGCGCAAGCGCCGCCATGCCTGCGGTCAGGTGGGCGATGTCGGTTACCCCGGCCGCCCAGCGTAACCCCGTCGCAACCTGTTCGCCCGAGGGGAGCGGCCGGTAGTGCGCAAGGTAGCGAACCCCCAGCTCCTTGCGCGCCTCGTAAACCACCTGCCCGGAGGTGTCTGCCACCAGCCTCCGACCCATCACCGAGTCGGGGATGTCGGCGCTGTTGAGCGTCAATTCGATGCCCGAAATCTGACCCGGCGCAAACAGCACCCGCGACGGCATCGGCTCGAGATAGACCTCTGCCGCCAGCGTCCCCGCCACCGTCTCCGACCAGCCGCCCTGCGAGCCAATGCCGTATCCCTGGTCAAAGTGGAGCACCTCGCGCGGGGCGTTGTGGTCATCACGCCAGGCCCTGCCGTCGTACTCATTCAGCGAGAGCCCCCGCCAGTGCATCGTCGCCACCTCACCTTGGTCAGGCGGCGTGGGGAACTTCACCCGCATGACGATCTCCTGGTTGTCGCCGATGCTGCCGCCCTCACCGAGCTCCACCTTCTCGCCGAACCCGGCGGTCGCGACGCCTCGCCGGCTCTGCTTGGCGAAGAAGCCGAAGCCGAGCCGGGGAAAGACGAAGAAGAAGGTGGCGGCACCCGCGAAGACCAGCGCCGCCAGCCCCAGCGTCACCCACAAGACCGGCCGCTCGAGCCGCAGCCCGCGCCCCTCCGGAAGCCGGTTCCGGTCGGTCTCCTCCACCAGATGCTGCACCACAAGCGAGGGCGTCGTCGCCAGCACATAGAGCGCGAACAGCACGCCGTAGGAGAGGTTGTCGTTGAGTGCCGCGCCCGAGGTCATCACCAGCAGGCTCAGCGCCATGCTCTGCGTGTAGTCCTTGTGGGCCTCCCGCTGGAACAGCTTGCTCACCTGCAGGAAGAGCACGAAGTTCAACGCGCTGATGAGGAAGAACTCCTTCCACACAAAGACATCTGCGAGCGAGAAGGCGAAGCAGGCCAGCGTCGCCACCGTCCACGGCAGCCGCCACCGCTCGAGCACCAGGCGCGGCGGCTCCCAGAACCAGCTCAACACCAGGCCAGCGTAGAAGAGCACCAGCACCGCCGCGTTCATCTCGCCAGACAGGTGCAGCGTACCGAAGGCGATGAGGTTCATCGCATAGACCAGCAGTTTGCGGAGCTCGAGCGTACTCATGCTGCCTCCACCGGCACCACCCGCTCGAACTGCCCCACAACCGACGCAGGCGTCCAGGCCGGCGCCACCAGAAGCCGGCTCCCGCGCCGCGACAGCTCCATCTGCAGAGGCGCCTCACCACGCACAGCCTCCAGCATTGCCAGATGGCGCAGACAGGCCAGCAGATGGCCAGGGCCACCGCCCTCCGTCACACCGCCCGACAGCGTGTGGAGCGAGAACTGCTTGTTCGACCGCACATACTGCGCGCAGAGCGAAGCCGTAACCTCCACCGCCTGCTCGAAGGCCTGCTCTGTCTCCAACGCAACCTCGCCCTCCGGCAGATGGCTGTAGAAGTGGATGGCCACCGCATCGGCATCCTCGCGCTCGTGCAACCGTGTCACCAGGGCGTTCTTGCGGGCCGAGACCTTCCAGTGAATCTGGCGCGGGTCATCGCCCTCCCGGTAGGCGCGGAGCCCCAGGAAGTCGCCGCCACGCCCCTCTGCCTGGCGCACCAGATCGCCCTGCGTCTGCGTCCCTTCGCCAATCGCCGGAAGCTGCGCGGTGATGGCCGGGAAGACGAGCAACTCATGACCGGCGAACACCGGCAGCGACTTCTCAAAAAAGCCGAACGGAAAGCGGGTTGTCAGGTCGTATCCGTCGAACCGGTAGATGCCGCGGCGCGGGAACCGATACGAAGCCACCGCTACCGCGCTTGCGCCCGCAGCAACGCGAATCGCGAGCGCCCGCGGACTCCCCGGATCGCCCTCCGCCTCGCGTTCCTTCGCGCCCCGCGGAGGCTCAGCCGGCAGCCCCAGCGCCCGCCGTCTGCGACCGCGACTCACGCGCTCCTCGTGCTCCACCACAACCAGACCATACGAGGCCAAGAAGGCCTTCCGGTTTGTCAGCGCGTAGGTGAGCGAGCTCTCCGCTCCGGCATAGAGATCGCCCGAACCGAGCCGGCTCACCTCCACCTTCTGCAGCACCCACTCACTCAGAATGCCGCTTACGATGATGAGCCCCAGCATCATGCCCAGCAACAGAAAGAGCAGGTTGTTGCTCGTGTTCACCGCGCCGAAACCGACCATGATCGTCATGCCCACAAACCACTTCCCCTCGCGGGTAAAGGTGAGTTTGCGCGGCGCGCGCATCAGTTTGCGAAGGCGAGTGGCCATGGTTCAACCCTGCTGCCTGAAACGGCCGCTAGAGCGGCACTTCGATGCGCGACACCAGCTCCGCAATCACCGCCTCGGCGGCCGCACGGCTCGATCCCACCACCGACTCACCGGTGCCCATCGAGACACGGTGCGACAGCACCGGACCGCACAGCTCCTTGATGTCCGAAGGCAGCACATGGCCGCGCCCCGCAACCAGCGCTGCGGCCTTCGCCGCCCGCGTCAGCGCCAGCGCGCCACGCGTCGAGACACCCACAGAGAGGCGCGCACTTGTCCGCGTCGCCTGCACAATCGCAAGCAGGTAGTCGGCCAGCGAGTCATCGAACCGAACCTCGTCCACCGCTGCCATCAGGTCCGCGAGCTGCTCCGCACTCACCACCGCGCCGATGCGGAGCGTCGGATCCGACGAGGTCCTCTCAAGCAGCAGCGCCCGCTCCACGGAGGTCGGCGGATAGCCCACCGTGACCCGCATCAGGAACCGGTCGAGCTGCGACTCCGGAAGCGGATAGGTCCCGTGCGACTCGAGCGGATTCTGCGTCGCGATCACCCAAAACGGCGAAGGCAGCTCCCGCGTCACATCGTCGGTTGACACACGCCGCTCCGCCATCGCCTCCAGCAGGCTCGACTGCGTGCGCGGCGCGGTCCGATTGATCTCGTCGGCCAGCACCAGGTTGGCGAAAATCGGCCCCGGCTTGAAGCGAAACTCCCCGCTCTTCTGGTCAAAAACCGTCACGCCAAGGATGTCTGTCGGAAGCAGGTCGCTCGTGAACTGGATACGCGAAAACTTGAGGCCGACCGAGATGGCGAGCGCCTGCGCTAGCAGCGTCTTGCCGACGCCGGGCACATCCTCCACCAGCAGGTGGCCGCCGGCGAGCAGGCAGATGACCGCCTTGCGAACCACCGCCTCCTTGCCCTCGAACACCTTGAGCACGTTCTGCTCCAGAGCCCTGATCCGCGCCACCCGCTGCTCCAACTCGTTCATTCCCTGCTCCTGTTTGGGCGCCTTCGCGCCCTTCCTCTATGCCTTCTCTGCAGCCCCGACAACCGCTCGCGATGCTTGCAGCATCAACCTGTTACGCACTACGCCCGAACCTGCGCCCGCGGAGCCCAACGATGACCTGCCCGACACGAAGCCTGCTGCTCCAGACCCTCGCCCCGGGCCCCCTCGCGGCAGAGAGGCTGCAGGCTGCGATAGAGGCCGCAGACCTCGACACCTTCGCCGCCCTGGCCGCCGCGCACGCCGTCGCACCGGCTGCCGCAGCCTCCCTCCACGCCAGCGCAGCCCAGCTGCCTCCAGACTGGGCCGACTGGGCCGAGACCTGCCTCTTCGAGACCACCGCCCGCAACGGCTGGATCCTCCACCACCTCGTCCACATCACCGCCGCGCTGCACAACGCCGGCCTCCGATTCTTCGCCCTCAAAGGCTGCGACCTCCTCCTCACAACCTACGAGCAGATCGGCGCTCGCCACCTCGACGACATCGACCTCCTCTTCCACCCCGACGACCTCGCCGCTGCCTCCGCCGCCCTGCTCGCCGCCGGCTACCCGCTCCAGTCCGCCGGCACCGAGGTCCCCTTCGTCGATGGAAACTCCTACGCCGACTACGTCGCCTCCCAGGCCGCCGACAAAATCCACCCCGCGGTCCACGAGAGCACCGACGGACTCTCCATCGAACTCCACCGCATGCTCCCTGAGTCCGAGCACCCTGCCGCAGACTTCGACCAGCTCTGGGAGAGACGCACGACCCACGAGCGAGACGGCCTCCTCATCCCGCTCCTGCCGCGCGAAGAGCTCACCCGACACCTCTGCATCCATGCCTTTGTGCAGCACCATGGCGACTGGCGCATCCTCGCACGACACCTTGCCGATGCGCTCCGACT
>CAIWGR010000696.1 GCA_903912275.1 uncultured delta proteobacterium | reverse complement strand
GGCGCGGGTGAGCTCTTTCGCCCGATTTTGGCGGAGGTAGTCGTAGAGTCCGGAGGCGTAGACGAGGTCGTGGGACTCTTCGTTGAAGGAGCCTTCTGGGTCTGCAATGAGCTGCTGGAAAGACATGTAGAGGCAGCGGACGGAGCTGCCGTCGCGGCGCGCGGTGAGCCGCTTGAAGGACTCGCTGTAGGCAAGCGAGAGCACCTGCTCGTCTTGGTCGAGGAGGGTCCAGTGGATGGGCGTGGGCCAGGCGTCGGGGCCGTCCGCGAAGTCGGAGACCTCTTTGGCGGGGCCGCAGCCGAGGCTCATGATGCGGAAGGGGGCGGTAGCGCCGAGGGCGGTGCGGTGGGCGAGCTCGTCGGCGTAGATTTTCTTGAGGAGCTCAAGGCGGGCGCGTCCGCCTTCGGCGATGGACTCTTCGACAAAGAGTTTGTTCATCACGCGGGAGAAGACCGTACGGCCCTCGTAGGCGTTTCGGAAGATAAGGTTCATGACCTGATAGTCGCCCGCGTATCCAAGCGGCTTGGTGTAGGCGCGGGAGACGATGGGGACATCGAGGAGTTGGGCGGTGATGAGGGTCTCTACATAGGCCTTCATCGCCGCGCGGGTCTCGGGGTCTTCCAGGTAGGGACGGGCGATCTCGCCGGCGCGGTTTGAGATGGCGACCCACTCGGGGCGCATGGCTTCTGAGGCCTGATTGACGAGCCTGTCGATGAGCTCGCGGCCATTTGCACCCTGCTCGCGGTAGCGGTTTTCGGTCTCGTCGAGGAGCCGGCGGTGGTGGGCGAGGAAGAAGGCGGCGTGCTCGTTTACCTCGCGGAAGTCGGCAGGGACCTTGTCACGGATCTTGTCTGCGCCGGTGCCGAGCCGGAGCTGGAGTGTGCGCTCTTCGTCGGCGCGCCGGATGGCTGGCAGGTCGAGGAAGCCGGTGAGGAGCTGGACGGCGATGCGCCGGCTGCGACCGAGATCTTCAATGCGTGCGACACGAGCGGCACCCTCGAAGATGACCTGGTCGGCGAAGCAGACGCGGAGCTCAACGGTATCGCCGACGGCAGAGAAGTCGGCGGGCGGTGTGTGGAAGGAGAGGCCGCTCATCGCGAGGTCATGGACCTGGGCGGGCTTGCCGTCGACGGTGAGGTCGAAGCCGTCCAGGTCGGCAACTTCGCGGGCGAGAACGCGCTTGGCGCGAAAGTTCATCGCTCGGCCAACACCGCCGTAGAGGTCGTCGTACTGCTTCTTCTTGGACATCTGCGGACCCCTCGGGTGTGAGCCTGAGCAGACTAGGCGATGCGCGTAGGGGACCCCAAGTTTTGACCGTTCGGCGCGGGCCGTCGGTCAGTGGGCGCTGATGGGCAGGAAGAGACGGAAGGTGGACCCAGCGCCGAGCGCCGATTGGCACTCCATGCGTCCGCCGTGGCGCTCGACGGTAAGGCGTGAGACGCGGAGTCCGAGCCCGAGTCCGTCGCGGCCTTTGGTGGTGAAGAAGGGCTCGAAGAGGCGTGCCTGCGTTTCGGGCGACATACCGGAGCCGTTGTCGGTGACCTCGAAGACAACTTCGCCGTCGACGAGACGGGTGCTGAGTTCGATGGTGCCGCCGTCCGCGGTCGCCTGCATGGCGTTGCGGAGGAGGTTGATGAGGACCTGGTAGATGGCGTAGCGGTCGACGCAGACGAAGCTGCCGGAGCGGAGGGAGATGGAGAGGTTCCGCTTGCGGGAGATGGGGTCGACCTCGGCGAGGCGGAGCGCAGCGGTGGCGATGGCGTCGGCGTCGTGGTGCGCGAGGTGGAGCGGGCGTTCGCGGTTTTCGGCGAAGTAGAGGAGGTCGCTGAGGAGCGAGTCGAGTGCGCGACCGCCTTCGAGGGTGCGCTCGACGACATCGAGGAGCTCGGCATCGAGCGTGATTCGCTTGCTGGCGGCGGAGAGGTCGTCGGTCGCGACGCGATGGGATTCGAGGGCCTGGCCGAGGCCGGTGGTGAGCCGGCCGAGGGTGGTGAGCCGCTCTGCGTGGAGGAGCTGCCCGCGGGTGCGCTGCAGGCGCTCAAGGGTGCGTCCGAGGTGTTCGTTCTGCTGGGCGAGGTCGCGGATGCCGAAATCGAGCGCGAGCTCCATTTCGGTGGTCTCGTGGGCCTTCTGGATGGCGTCGACGACGGCCGGGAGCCCGGTGATGGAGGGGATGAGCCGGAAGACGCGCCAGTGGTTGATGGCGGTGAGGAGGACGGCTCTGTCTTGCTCGCCGCCGTAGAGCACGAGGCGTCCCGGCTCGGCGGCCTGAACGAGCTCGCGCAGGGCGGGCTCGTTGGAGGGGGCGAGGTCGGAAGGCGCGGCGAGCAGGACGGCTGGCCCAATGCTTGGCGGGAGTGCGCCGTCGACGAGGGCGTGCACCTCGGCATCGTCGCCCAGGGCGGCGGAAAGGGATGGCATATGGGCCGAGAGCGCGCGCGAAACCCAGACCCGGAGCGGCGCGCGGAAGCGGTCAAGCAGGCCGGATTGGGCCGCGAAGGAGCTACCCATGGTTGCCTCCATCCGCGTCTGCGAGGAGGAGCGAGGCGGTGGTGCCGAGGCCCTGCGCAGAGGTGATTTCGAGGCTTCCCCCGTGCGAGGTGGCGACGAGCCGCGCGACCTCTAGTCCGAGCCCAAGCGACGGTGGGTCGAAGGCGGAGAAGAAGGGTTCGGGGGCGCGCGCCAGTGTATCCGCATCCATGCCGTCGCCGCGGTCGATGACCGAGAGGGTGACACCGTGACGCGCTGCCCCGCTGCGGGCGACACGGAGTGCGACGGCTTCGTCGTCGCGATTTGCGCGCGCGGCGTTGCGGAGCAGGACCAGGAGGCCCTGGGTGACGCGGAGGGGGTCGACGGTGAGCCAGACAAGGCTCTCGTCGAGTTCGACCTCGACCTCCGTGGCGTCTGTGTTTTCAGCTCGCCAGAGGACGAGGGTGTCTGCGATGAGCTCGCGTGGGTCGACGCGGAGGCGCTGCAGGGCGCCGCTGTCGGCCTTGGCGAATTCCTGTGCCTCGGTCACCAGTTTGGAGAGGTGGTCGAGCGAGGCGACGGCACGTTTTGCGGGTTCGCGGAGCACCGACTCCGCACCCGAACCCTGAAGCAGCGAGAGCATGACGCGCATGCCGGCAAGCTGGTTGCGGATGTCGTGGGCAATGCCCGCTGTCATCTTGCCCAAGGTGGTGAGGCGCTCTGCGGCGACGAGCTGGTCTTGGGCGGCGCGGAGCTCGTCGAGCGCGGTCTCGATGTCGTTGCGGCGGGTCTCGAGGGCGGCCATGAGCTGGGCGAGCGAGGTGCGTGCGGCCTTGAGCTGCATGCCCTCTGTGATGGCTGCGCGGAGCTCGTCGGCGTTGTAGGGCTTGGAGAGGAAGCGGTAGGCCGCGCCGCGGTTGATGGCGTCGATGATGGGGTCGACGTCGGCGTAGGCCGTCACGACCATGCGGATGGTGTCGGGGAGCCTCTTGGAGGCCTCTTCGAGGAAGTCGACGCCGAGCATGCCGGGCATGCGCTGGTCTGTGACGATGACGTCGACGATATCTCCGGCCTCGAGCTGGCGAAGTGCATCTCTGCCTCCCGAGGCCGTGATGACGTCGAAGTGGTCCTCGAGGAGCCCCTCGAGGGTCTCGACGAGTGCAGGCTCGTCGTCCACGATCAGCACGCGGCGGCAGATCACCGGTTCGAGACCGAGATCGCGCATCGAAGCGTGGAGTGAGGTTGTGTCGAGCATGAAGGGGCTCCCAAGATCGTAACACCCCCGACTTGCGACAAAAATGGCTGAGTGTCAACGAGCGCTTTTGGGTGTTTGGCCGATCCGAAATCTGGTGGTACGATTGCCACCTTCGAGACGCGGTTGTGCGAGCAAGGGAGCGGCGGGCGTGGGTAGGATACTGGTCGTCGACAATGACAAGCTGGTCGCAGATCTGGTGGCGCTTCTGCTGCGTCGCAGGGGTCATGCGGTTACAGTTCTTGGAGATGTGGCGAGCGCGCTGGCCTTCATCGGCTCGAACCTGCTGGATGTGGTGGTGAGCGACCTGCGCATGAAGGGGCAAGACGGCGATGTGCTGGTTGCGGCGCTTCGCGACGACCTCGATGCGCCGCCCGTGGTGATGATGACCGCGGAGAGCGAGTTGGAGGTGCTGGAGCAGCTTGTGCGCAGCGGAATCCATGGGTTGGTGATCAAGCCGTTCGAGCCGTCGCTGCTGATCTGCACCGTCGAGATCGCGATGCGCAAGTCGTCGGAGCTGCGTGGGCTGCGGTCTGCGCTCCGGAGCGGTGGTGCGACGGGTTCGGGCCAGTGGTTTGCCTCTCGTAGCAAGGAGGAGCAGCTTGCGAGCGCGATGGCGTCGCAGCGGACGGTCTATGAGGCGCACGCGCTGTCGGTGGCGAGTGGCATTGAGGGTGGCGTGGAGAGCGGCTCGATGCATGGCGATCGGTTCGCACGGTATGCTGTCACCATCGCTGCGTCGGCAGGGTGCACGCCGACGGAGGTTGAGGCGATTCGCAGAGCGTCACCGTGGCACGACATTGGCATGATCGAGATGGTCGGGGCACTCAGGTCGGAGGCCGGGGTCTGGTCGGAGGCGGAGGTAGCGCGGATGCGCGGTCACTGCGAGGCTGGGGCGAAGCTGCTCGCGCGAGGCGGCGCGCTCGGCGACGACTCGGCGGTTCGCATGGCGCGGTCGCATCACGAGCGTTGGGATGGGCGTGGCTATCCGCGCGGGTTGCAGGGCGAGGAGATTCCGCTGGAGGGGCGCGTTGCGGCCATCGCCGATGCGCTCGACGCGATGACGGCGCGCAGGAGTTATCGCGCTCGTCTCGCGTGGGATGAGGCGATATCGCAGCTCCGATTGGAGGCCGGCTCTGCGTTCGACCCACGGCTGGTGGAGGCCGCGGTTCGAGCGGAGCCTGAGCTGCGTCAGATCGCCGCGTTCATCAAGGATGCGTGAGCGTTAGGGCGCGACGAGCCGGAAGGGGTTGCTGTAAATCCAGGGCAGTTCGTTGTTCGCGAGGCGGCCGAGCCGCTCGAGGAAGGGGAGGAGGTGGGAGGGCGTCATGCGGACCTCGACACGGTAGATGCCCGGGGTCGTGATGGGGAAGCGGCTCTCGCCGGTTCCGCTCTCTGCGACCTGTTCCCAGGTGGTGCCTGTGGAGCGAAACAGCAGGGTGCGCGTTGGAGCGTCGCCGCCTTCGGGGGTGCTGATCTGCGGTACGGTTGCCCGGATGGAGGCGCCCTCCGTCGGGAGGAAGGAGGAGCCCATCTCGAAGCGGGTGCCGGACGCGTCGAAGGCGGCTGCATCGAAGCCAGCGGGGCTGCCAAGGGTGTCGAAACCGAGGAAGCTGCGGCCCGCAGCGAGCGCAGTGCGGTAGGCATCGAAGGAGTCGTTGTCTGCCAGGACGTAGTTCGCGAACCAGCCGATCATCCGGCGGTAGCTGTCCATGCGCTCCCCGTCGGTGGCAATCTGCGGGAGCGTGTTCTCGTGCGCGTCGGTGCCGCCTGTTCCGACAACGAGGCGGGTCATGTTGACGGTCGCCCACTTGTCGAGCGCGTTCTGGTTTGGGGCGAGAAAGCCGAGGAGGGCGAAGTCGGCGTTGGCGCGGGTGCCGCCGCCGATGAAGGGGAAGACGGAGCCCGCAAAGCCGAAGGGGTCGAGGCCGAGGAGCGGGCGGATCTTGGGGTCGATGTTGGCGTGGAGGTTGTAGATTTCGAGGCCGCCGACGTTGAGGTCGTTGAGCTCGTCGAGGGTCTTCGACTCGGTGTGGGCGACCCAGGCGAGGGCGCCGGCGTCGCGGAAACGGGTCATGGCGACGCCGTCGCTGCCGCTGAGCAGGATCTGGTTTTCGGCGACATCTTCGGAGAGGGGGCCGCGGAACTGGATGGGCATGAGCGCCGACTCCATGCCAGCGGTGATGGTGACCACGAAGCCATCCGGACAATGCATCTGGTTGTAGCGGCGACCATCGGCCTCGGTGATGAGCTCGTCCGTGGCCGGATCGAAGAGGAGCGTGTCGGGCCAGGGCGTCTCTGCGAAGAGGTCGGGGTGGTCGGTGAGGTTGGCGACGTCGATGCGGGTCTTGCAGAGCGCCGCGCGGAGGCTGGCGATGCAGGGGAGGTTGTACTGGCCGTCAACGCGGGGGTTGCCATCGCAGGCATCGTGCGAGTGGCTGGAGTGGAGGTGGACGATGGAGCGGCGCCAGCGCTTGCCGGCGGGCGCGGGGAAGGTCTCGGAAAGTGGATACTGGCGCTCGTAGACGGGGAGTGTGGTGTCGGCGTCTGCAGTGGTGTCGTCTGCGCTGCCACTGCTGCCGGTGTCGCCGGCGCCGCTCCCTTCGCCGGAGCCGCTATCGGTCGCCGCAGAGCCATCCGCGCTGGTGTCGCTAACGACCGCTGCGCTCTTGTCGCTGCTGCATCCAGCTAGGCAGAGGGCGAGCAGCGGCGCGCTGAGGAGGAGATTCGGAAGGAGCCTGCGCATGGGGGCCGCTGCTGGGTGCAAGGGAGGGAGTCACCGGAGCGCCGAAGGTAGCAGCAGTCGGGTGCGATGTCTCCGAATTGTCACGAAGGGAGGGTCTCCCGCCGTGACGGAGCCAGGCGAGATCCTCGCGGTTTCCATCAGCACGCGTGCCCCGACTGTCGGAGCTCGGAGTGTTCGAAGGCAGCCTCCCGCGCAGGTCCCCAGGCGTGAACGGCGCAGCGGGGTCTGCTGCCTGTTGGCTTATCGTACGAGGAGCGAACCGGCGTTCGCGGTCTGGTAGCCGTCGGCGTATCCATCGGAGCCGAAACCTGCGTTGCGGTCGCAGTAGATCCAGGTGGCGCCGGAATCGCGGCTCATGCTGAAGGCGTGG
>CAIWGR010000695.1 GCA_903912275.1 uncultured delta proteobacterium | reverse complement strand
TTCGAAGCCATCGATCGGCTGCTGACCGAGGCGAAGGATTGGACTGCCCTGCAAAAGAACTACCGCAAGATGATTGAGCGCGTCGGTAGCGACACATCGGCAGAGGGAAGGGCGCTTCAGCTCCTCCTCTACCGCAACCTCGGCGAGGTCTACCGCTCCCGCCTTGGCATGTACGAAGAGGCCATTGCCTCCTTCCAGCTTGCCTCGGGGCTCGCGCCCAACGACCAGACGCTGCATGAGATTCTCGCCGACCTCTACGCCCGCTCCGGCGCGTCGGGCAAGGCGGTCATCGCGCAGCACCACCGCCTCATCGAGAACGAACCCAACCGGGTCGACAGCTACCAGACGCTCTACGAACTCTATCTTCGCGAGAGCGAGGTGGACAAGGCATGGTGTGTCGCCGGCGCGCTGGCGCTGCTCGGTCAGGCCACCCGTGAGCAGGAGGCCTTCTACCAGAAGCACCTGAACGCGGCGCCCAAGGTTGTCTCCAAGCCCATCAGTGCCGAGCAGTGGAGGCTGATCTACCACGCCGACACGGATGTCGTTCTCTCGAACCTCTTCGCGGCCGTCTCCGTCTCGATTCGCGACACCTTCTCGACTGACCTCAAGACGGTTGGCCTCAAGAAGAAAGACCGGATCGATCTGGCCGACAAGTCGCTCTTCTCCACCTCACTGGCGCAGGCTGCAACCGCCGTGGATAGCGGCGCGCTGCTGGCCTTCGTCAAGGAGGGAGCTGTCGGTGTGTTCAACGCCAACCTCCATCCTGCGGCGGTGCTGGTGGGCAAGGAGATGCTCTCCGGCAAGCAGCCGCGCGAGCTGGCCTTCGCGACCGCGCGGGCGGCAACGCTTATGCGGCCCGAGTTCTACCTCGCTTCGGTTGCTCCCAAGAGTGATGCCATCAAGCCCTACTTCTACGCGGCCGTTGCCGTCGTGACGGAGCAGATGCCCGCCGACGCACCGGTGGAGCGGGTCCAGGAGCTGGCGCATGCCATGCAGGACCTTCAGCCGCCGCACCGCGGCGAGATCGAGGCGCGGGTCAAGGCCGTGCTCGATGCCGGTCGCAACCCGGACCTCTCGGCCTGGCTCCGCCATGCTGACCTCACTGCTGCCCGCGCAGCCCTGCTTGTCTCCGGTGACCTCCGCAGTGCCATCGAGCAGATCTCGCAGGGGGCCAACCCCGTTGGCCGCTCCTCTGCTCAGGAGCGGGTGCGTGACCTCACGCTGTTTGCCGTGTCGGAGCACTACTTCCAGCTCCGCGCGGAGCTAGGCTTGGCGCTGCCCGCCGGTGCCCGCCCCTAAGGCTCCTGTGGCGCTCTACATCGTCGCCACGCCCATCGGGAACATGGAGGACATCACGCTGCGGGCGCTTCGCCTGCTGCGCGAGGTCTCTCTCATTCTCGCCGAGGACACCCGCCACACGCGGCAGCTCCTCGCGCGTCACGGCATCGAGACGCCCGTGGCTTCGTTCCACGACCACAACGAGCGGCAGAAGGTGGACGAGATGGTCCGCAGGCTCCGCGAGGGCGAGGCGATGGCGCTCGTAACGGACGCAGGCACGCCGCTGATCTCCGACCCCGGCTTCGTGCTCGTGCGCGCTGCGGCGGAGGCCGGCGTGGCGGTGGTACCCGTGCCGGGCGCCAGCGCGGTGCTGGCCTTTCTGAGCGCGGCGGGGTTGCCTGCAGACCGCTGGACCTTCGTGGGCTTCGCACCCCGCGCCGAAGGGGAGCGGAGCACCGCCGTTGCCTCATGGCTCACGGCAGCCGGTACATCGGTCTGTTTCGAGAGCCCGCACCGGGTGGCAGCGCTCGTCGCAGAGATTGCCCGTCAGGCGCCGGCTGCGCGCGTGGTCGCTGGTCGCGAACTGACCAAACAGTTTGAGGAGTTCATCCGCGGCACCGCGGCAGAGGTTGCTGCCCACCTTGCGCTTGCAGAGCCGCGGGGCGAGTTCGTGGTCGGCATATCGCCTCCGCCGCCCGCCGGGCCGCCTCCAGACGCCGAGATTGACGGCTGGATCGATGCTCTGGCGGAGGAGGGACTCCGCACGAAGGCCATCGCCAAGCTGCTGTCGAAGCGGCTCGGCCTCAAGAGCACAGAGGTCTACGACCGCGCGCGCGCCAGGCTCACGTCTTCAGAGTAGGATGGCGAAGGTGGCGGCCCAGTTCACGCGGAGCACGCCGTCGGATCGGAAGCGGCTGCCTTGGGCATCGATGGCGGTGTTGTAGAACGGGTTGCGCTCGCCTGCCGCCGGATCGAGTTCGACCGAGTCGTCCGCACCGGAGCTTTTGCCCGAGTTGGCGTTGGT
>CAIWGR010000694.1 GCA_903912275.1 uncultured delta proteobacterium | reverse complement strand
GTCGCTGCGGCGATGGTCGCGTCGAGGAAGGCGCGGATGGCATCACGCCGCTCCGGCGTCGTCGCCTCGGTCCGCATCACCAGCACCGGCTGCGTGTTCGAGGCACGGATGAGACCCCAGCCGTCGGCGTAGGTGACCCGCGCGCCGTCGATGTCGTTCACATCCAGCCCCTGCGCCTTGAGGCTCGCCACAACCCGCTCGACGATTGCGAACTTGAGGTGGTCGGGGCAGTCCACGCGGAGCTCCGGCGTGACAAAGGTGGTCGGGATGTCCGACAGCATCTGCGAGATCGTCTCTTCGCTGTGCGACGTCAGCTCGAGCAGCCGCGCCATCGCGTAGAGACCGTCGTCATAGCCGTAGTAGCGGTGCTTGAAGAAGATGTGGCCCGACATCTCGCCCGCGAGCAGCGCGCCGGTCTCCTTCATCTTCGCCTTGATGAGGCTGTGGCCCGTCTTCCACATCACGGGCACGCCGCCATGCTTGGCGATGTCATCGTAGAGCGTCTTGCTGCACTTCACCTCGCCCACGATCGTCGCGCCGGGCGCCTCCTTGAGCACGCCACGCGCAAAGAGCGCGAGCAACCGGTCGCCCCACTGCACCTCGCCGTTGCCATCGACCACGCCCACGCGGTCGGCATCGCCATCGAGGCCCACCGCGAAGTCGCAGCCGTAGGCCTTCACATCGTGCGCCATGATCTCCACCGTCTCCACCGTCGTCGGGTCGGGGTGGTGGTTGGGGAAGCGGCCGTCCGGCTCGATGAACCGGCCCACAGCCTCCACACCCAGACGGGCTGCAAGCTGCAGCGCCAGCGGACCGCCGATGCCATTTCCGCCGTCGATGAGCACCTTGAGCGGGCGCGGCCCCATCGTGATGCCCGAGGCCACATGGTTCAGGTAGCTCTCCTCAATCTCGAGCCGCTCCAGCGAGCCGGCGCCGACCACGAAATCCTGCGCCACCATGCGCCGGTAGAGTCCCTGCACGCCGTCGCCATGCATCGCGTCGCGACCCAGGAGCATCTTGAAGCCGTTGAACTCCGGCGGGTTGTGCGACCCGGTGATCTGAACGCCGCCGCCCAGGTTGTGGAAGAAGACAGCAAAGTAGAGCACGGGCGTCGGCACCATGCCCACATCGAGCACGCGCAGGCCGGTCGACGAGAGGCCGCGGACCAGCGCCGCCTGGATCCTCGGACCGGAGAGCCGGCAGTCTCGGCCTACCGCGAAGGTGGTCGCACCGGTCGCCACAGCCTCGCTGCCGAGCGCGCGACCCAGGTCAAAAGCCACATCGTCCGTGAGGTCGCGGTCGGCCACGCCGCGGATGTCGTAGGCCCGAAAAATCTCGGCGTTCAAGCTCATGGCTCTCTCCTCTGCGCTAAATGATTTTGCCTTCGCGGTGGCGCAGCGACTCTACGATCGCCCGCACCTCCTGCACCCGGTCGCGCGGCGCAACCAGCAGCGCATCCTCGGTATCGACCACGACGATGTTCCGCAGACCTACCGCCGCAAGCACCCGCTTGTCGTGGCCCATCAGGATGGAGTCGGTGCAATCGATCGCCACCACATCGCCCATCGTCACGTTGCCCGCCTCGTCGGTCTCGGCCAAATCGGGCAGCGCGTCCCAGGCGCCCACATCGCTCCAACCGAAGTTGGCCGATAGCACCCGCACCTCGCGTGCCCGCTCCATGATGCCGTAGTCGATGGAGATCGACTCCACCCGCTCGAAGATTGCCGCAAGCGCAGCCTGGTCGCCGCCGCGGCGGAACAGCTCCGCCATCTCCTCGAGCTGGCCGGCCAGCGTCGGGAGCTGGCGTCGCATCTCGTCCAGAATCGTCTGCACCGTGAAGAAGAAGATGCCGGCGTTCC
>CAIWGR010000693.1 GCA_903912275.1 uncultured delta proteobacterium | reverse complement strand
AGTCGCGCAGCCCACCGATGTGCACCGTGCCTGCCAGCCCGAAGAGCAGGAAGACGCCGAGCATCAGCGCGAGGTCGCCCACCCGGTTGGCGATGAAGGCCTTGTTGGCTGCATCCACCTTCTCTGCATCTTTGTACCAGAAGCCGATGAGCAGCCACGAGACCAGGCCCACGCCCTCCCAGCCCAGGAAGAGCAGCACCAGGTTGTCGGCCAGCACCAGGCTGAGCATCGCGGCGACGAAGAGGTTGAGGTAGGCGAAGTACTTCGCCAACCCCTCGTCGTCGTGCATGTAGCCGGCGGAGTAGAGGTGAATCAGCAGGCCCACGCCGGTGATGACCAGCGACATGACGGCGGTCACCGCGTCGAAGTGGAGCGACCAGCTCGCCACCAGCGACCCAACGTTGATCCACTCTCCGAGGTCCTGCGTCAGCGCCGCAGCGCCATAGGCCTCGGCGCCGGGCAGGCCGTGGAGCTGAAGCGTCGCCAGCAGCGCCACCACAAAGGCGGCGCCGATGGAGAGGATGCCGATGGCCGCCGAGAGCGACTTGGGGAGGAAGCGGCCGACAGCGCCGTTGAGTGCCGCGCCTGCCAGGGGCAGGAGCAGCAGCGGGGCGAGCAGTCCGGTTGCGACGGTGTTCATGAGGATGCTCCCGTGCGCCTAGTTCTTGAAGACATTGAGGTCATCGACGAGCAGCGACTTCTTGTGCCGGAAGATGTTGACCATGATCGCCAGACCGATGCCCGCCTCGGCGGCCGCGACTGCCATGACGGTGAAGGCGAACATCTGACCGTCGGCCACCAGGTGGAAGCGCGAAAAGGCGATGAGCGCCAGGTTGGCCGCGTTCAGCATGATCTCCACACACATGAAGAGCACGATGACGTTGCGCCGCGTGACCAGCCCCACCGCACCGATGGTGAAGAGGGCTGCGCTCAGAAGCAGGTAGTGTTCGAGGGTAAGCGACATCAGAGCCTCCGCTTCGCCACGACGACCGCGCTCACAATGCCGATGAGCAGCAGGAGCGAGACCAGTTCAAAGGGGAGCAGGTGGGTGGTCATCAGCGCCCGACCAATCTGCTGCACCGTGCCGAACGAGACAGGCACATCGGCCGGAAAGTTCGCGGTCGCGTTGCGGTAGCTCATGAAGCCGGCACCGATGGTCACCGAGACGACCGCAGCTGCAAAGATGCCCAACAGCGGCGCGATGCTGAACGTGCGCTTGCCGAGCTCCTCGTCGCGCTGGTTGAGCAGCATGAGCACGAAGAGGAAGAGCACCATGATGGCGCCCGCGTAGACCAGGATCTGCACGATCGCCATGAAGTTGGCGTGCAGCAGCACATAGTTTCCGGCCAGGAAGAAGAAGGCCGCCACCAGCGAGACCGCGCTGTTGATCGGGTTGCGGCTCAGCACCACACCCGAGCAGCCTGCGAGGGCGCCAAAGGCAAAGAGATAGAAGAGGACTTGTTCCACGTTCATGCGGGCAAACCTCTCACCAGGCGGGGTAGGTGCATCGCCCCTGCTCGACATGGGCGATGAACTCTTCGGGGAACTGGCGCAGGTAGGCGCCGATCGACATGCCCACCGCGTCGCCGAAGGGGCAGATGGTGTTGCCGCGGATGTTGTTCACGATGTCGAGCAGCTGGTCGACCTCGGCACGCTTGGCGCCGCCTGCCTCGATGCGGTCGAGGATCTTGGAGACCCAGCCCGTACCTTCGCGGCAGGGGGTGCACTGTCCGCAGGACTCGTGGTGGTAGAACCGGGCGATGCGGGCCGCGATGCGGACCACGCAGACCGTCTCGTCCATGACGATGACGCCGCTCGTGCCGGCCATCGTATCGAAGGGCTTCTCTTTGAGCGCGTCGAAGTCGTGCTTCACGTCGAGCTGATCGGCCCTGAGCACGGGGCAGGAGGTGCCACCGGGGATGACCGCGCGGATGGTGCGGCCGTCGCGCGGGCCGCCGCCGTAGAGGTCGCTGAAGACGATGTCGCGGAGCGAGATGCCGTTGGGGACCTCGTAGGTGCCCGGCCGCTTCACCGTGCCCGAGATCTGCACAATCTTGGGGCCGCCGTTCTTCTCCGAACCCTGCGCAGCCCACCACTCGGCGCCACGCTCGATGACGAGCGGCACGCAGGCGATGCTCTCCACATTGTTCACCACGGTGGGGCAGCCGAAGACGCCGACCACAGCGGGGAACGGGGGCTTGAGGCGGGGCTGACCGGTCTTGCCCTCGAGTGACTCGATGAGCGCCGTCTCTTCGCCGCAGATGTAGGCGCCCGCGCCACGATGCACATAGATGTCGAAGTCGAGGCCGCTTCCCTGGATGTTCTTGCCGAGCAGGCCGGTCGCGTAGAGCTCGGCGATGGCCGCCTCCATGCGCTGCGCCGCAAGCACCAGCTCGCCGCGCACGTAGATGTAGGCTGCCTTGAGGCCGAGCGTGAAGCCGGCGATGATGCAGCCCTCCATGAGGCGATGGGGGTCGCGCTCCATGATGAAGCGGTCCTTGAAGGTGCCCGGCTCGCCCTCGTCGGCATTCACCACGAGGTACTTGGGCACATCGGTCCCCTTGGGCAGGAAGGACCACTTGGCGCCCACGGGGAAACCGGCGCCGCCGCGACCGCGGAGGTTCGACTTGATGAGCTCCGGCACAACCGCGCCGCGCTCCATCCCGAAGACCTTCTTCAGGCTCTTGAATCCACCATGCTGCTGGTAGACCGACAGCGTGTAGGCCTTCTCCACATGCCAGTTGGCGGTGATGACGCGTTCCATGATGATATCGGGGCCTGGAGGGTTCAGCGAAGGGTGGCGAGCAGTGCGTCGATGCGCTCGGGCGTGAGGTTCTCGTGGAACTCACCGTTCACCTGCAGCAGCGGCGCGTAGCCGCACCCTGCGAGGCACTCGGCCTCGAGGAGCGTCACGCGGCCGTCGGCGGTCGTCTCGCCCACGCCGATGCCGAGCCGCTCGGAGATGTGACGGACCACAGCGAAGCCGCCCATCATGCAGCAGGGCACGCTGGTGCAGACCTCGACCTTGTGCCGGCCGACCGGCTTCTTGTCGAACATGGTGTAGAACGAGGCCACCTGGAGGACCTTGCCCTCAGGAAGCTCGAGCCGCTGCGCCACGTAGGCCATCACGCCGGGCGAGAGCCAGCCGAACTGGGCCTGCGCCATGTGGAGCACGGGGATGAGCGCGGCCCGCTTGTAGGGGTAGCGCTGGATGAGCGTAGCGAGCTGCTTCTCGTTTTCAGGCGAGAAGACGATCGGGCCGTCGATGTCGGTTGCGTTCGGGTTGAACATGGGCCGATGGAGGGGCTGAGGTTCGGCGCGGAGGGCAGTGGCCTACTTCCGCTTTGCCTTGGATGCAGGAGCGGGCGCGGAGGTCTTCTCGGACTTCGCGGGGGCCTTCGCGGGGGCCGGGGCGGCCTTCGCGGGGGTCGCAGCCTTCGCAGGAGCCTTCGCAGGAGCCTTGGCCGGAGCAGGGGCGGCCTTCGCAGGAGCCTTCGCAGGAGCCTTGGCCGGAGCAGGGGCGGCCTTCGCAGGAGCCTTCGCGGGGGCCTTCGCAGGAGCAGGGGCCGGGGCCGGAGCTGCCTTCGCAGGAGCCTTGGCCGGAGCCGGAGCTGCCTTCGCAGGAGCCTTCGCGGGGGCAGCAGCCTTCGCGGGGGCAGACGCCTTCGCGGCAGCCT
>CAIWGR010000692.1 GCA_903912275.1 uncultured delta proteobacterium | reverse complement strand
GTTGGCGTGCACGATGGGCTTCACGCCGGCGCCGCTCATCTCGGGGGAGGTATCGACTTGGGCCACGAAACCGATGGTCGGCACGCCCTCTTTGGAGGTGGTCGCGGGGATGGTGGCGAAGACGTAACCGTGATCGAGGAGCTCGACCTCGGTGCAGCCGACGGAGCGGAGCTCATCGGCGAGGTGGCGGAGGAGGTCCCACTGCTTGGCCGTGCTGGGCGACGTCGGCGAGTTGAGGTCGGCCTCCGTGTCGAAGGTGACGTAGCGGAGAAAGCGCTCAACGACGCTGGTCTGGAATCGGATTTCGGGGCGTGACATCAAGGCTCCTGGGTGGCCGGCCGGAAGGGCAGAGAGGGAAGAGATAGAGCGGGGTGAGGCGCGGAGGCAAGCGGCCTCTTCTGCATGGGCGACAACGGGCGCGTCGGCTGCTAGCAGGCCGCCGGCTCTCAGGTGTAGGTGCACGGTAACATGGGCGAATGGGCAGCAATCATCTGTTCGGTGCTTTGGGCGGTGGGGAGCGTCTACTTCGCGCGGGCCGGGGCGCGTCTGACGCCCGTTGCAATGAACTTTGTGAAGTGTGCGGTGGGCGCGCTGATGATGTCCGTCACGCTGCGTCTGACCGAGGGTGTCTGGATTCCCGCAATGGACCGTGCCGATGCGCTTTGGCTCTCGGCGAGCGCGGTCGTTGGGTTGGCGCTCGGCGACAGCCTCTACTTTGCCTCGCTGATGCGCATCGGCGCGCGTCGCGCCCTGCTGACTGGCAGCGTGGTACCAGCCTTTACGGCGGTGGCGGCCTGGTATCTGCTCTCGGAGCCGATGTCGCAGATGCAGGTGATCGGAGCGGCCGTCACGCTCGCAGGTGTGACCTGGGTGTTGTCGGCACGCGACGCGAGCGATGGACCACTGCAGCCCGGCGACCTCGCGGTGGGGCTGCTGCTGGGGGTTGGTGCCGCCATCTGCCAGGTCTCAACGAACCTCATCACGAAGGACTCCGGCGATTCGATGAGTGCGCTCGCGGTGGGAGTTGTGCGGCTCGGTGTCGGTGCGATCGCGCTCGGAATGATGCTTACGCTACAGCGCGGCTGGCCGGCGCTGCGTGAGGCACTGTCCCACGCCGATACCCGGGTGGAGATTGCGGCGGGAACAATGCTCGGCACCTACATCGGCGTCTGGCTGATGAATGTGGCACTGCTTCAGACCGAGGCGGGCGTGGCTGCGACGCTGCTTTCGACGAGCCCGATCTGGATCCTTCCGGTGTCGGCCTACATGCAGCAGCAGCCGATTTCGGCGCGCTCCTGGATGGGTGCTGCGGTCGCTGTCGCAGGAATCGCGGTGCTCTGTCTCGCGTAGCGTCCAACTGTATACCGAGCGCCATTTCTGTTCGCTTGAACCGTGGCGTAGATGGTCGACAGTTCGTAGCAGGGCGGGTAGTGAATCTGCTGTGTCAAGATGGGCGCCCGCCGCGGTTGGCTCCTTCGAATTCAGGTGCGCTGCATGCCTATCCTTGAGGAACATGCCGGTTCAGAGCCGATGGCGCGAGCGAGCATTCTGGTGGTGGATGACTCGGAGCCCATCCTCGACCTGCTCGTCGATATTCTTTCGGACTTGTACGATGTGCGCGTGGCGACCTCGGGCGAAGCGGCCCTGCTGATGTTGGCGCGCCGTCCCGTCGATCTGGTGCTGCTCGATGTTGT
>CAIWGR010000691.1 GCA_903912275.1 uncultured delta proteobacterium | reverse complement strand
CCCGGCCTCGCCCTCCGCGCACTCCTGCTCGGCATCGCGCTTGCGGTGGCTGGGAGCGTCCTCATCGAGCTCGAGCGGCGGGCCATCCCCTCCTTCGCCGCGACCATGCTCGACCTCGAGAAGCACTACGCCGAGCTGCTCCGCCCCACCGACCCGCGCGCCATCCCTGCGATTCTGCTGTCGGTGGCGGTCGCGCCCGCCTTCGCAGAGGAGCTCCTCTTCCGCGGCGTCATCCGCGCCCAGCTCGCCTCCTTCCTCCCCGCAAGCCGCATCCTCATCGTCGCCGCGCTCTTCGCCTCGCTCCATGTGATGCCGCCGCTGCTGCTCCCCATCTTCGTCGTCAGCCTCTTCTGGACCACGCTCGGTGAGCGGGCCGGCGGCTGGCTTGCACCGGCCTTCGTCCATTTTGCCTTCAACGGCTTCAACGGTGTGGTGATGCCCCGCCTTGCGAGCACCGAGGAACTGCCCACCTCTCACCTCTTGCTGCTCGGCGGAGCCATGTTCGTCGCCGCCGCGCTGCTGCTCCGCTGGGCGCTGGCAGGGCTGCCCGCCGTCAAAGAAGCCTCCCCCCGTTGACCAACCGCGCGGTTTGACGCAGGATGCGCAACCTTCGCAATCGCCCCATGGGTCCTCATGCGCGTCCGTTTCGCCGGCCTCTCCGACATGGGGAGAAACCGCACCAACAACGAAGACAACCTCTTCATCTCGCGCCACGAACCCATCTGCGTGGTCGCCGACGGCATGGGTGGCCACAAGTCGGGCGAGGTCGCCTCGGAGATCGCGGTCAAGACCTTCCGCGACATCTACGACACCGCGCTCTCTGACCCCCACCTCCGCGAGCTGCTCCGCGACCGCGCGCCCGCCTGGCCCTTCAAACGCCGGCAGCCTGAGCATGCCGAGGAGCGGCGGCTGGTGCAGGCCACCTTGCTCGCAAACCAGCTCATCTTCGACCATGCCTCCACGCAGCCCGACTGCCGCGGCATGGGCACCACGCTGGTGGGCGGCTACTTCCTTGAGTCGTCGATGTATCTCGTCCATGTGGGCGACTCGCGCGCCTACCGGCTCCGCGCCGGCCGCCTCGAGCGGGTGACCAAGGACCACAGCCTCGCCGACGAGTATCTGGCGCTCGGCCTGCTGAGCAGCGACGAGGCCGATGGCTTCGCCTACAAGAACGTCATCACCCGGGCGATGGGGCTCCACCCCGTGGTCGAGCCCGAGGTCACCTCGCTACCTGTGCTGCCGGGCGACCTCTTCCTCTTCTGCAGCGACGGCCTCACCGACCCGCTGAACGACGCGCAGATCGCCACCATCTTGGGCCACTACGGCACCGAGATTGACCAGGCCAGCCGCGCCCTCATCGACGCCGCCAACGCGGGCGGCGGCCCCGACAACATCACGGTCATCCTGGCCGCGATTCGGTAGGTAGGGGAGGGCGCTCCGCACTTCTCTTCACCGCACCCCGCAACAACCGCCGACGAACGACGATAACTTCAGAGTCCAAGACTCCGAGGTCTGTCGTTGCCACGCCGCCGTCCACATCTCCTACCCGCCGTTGCGCCGTTGTATCCGATCGAGGCGCGCCTCATCTCCCTGCTGCGCACGGGCGAGGTACCGGGGTCGGCCCGGGAGCAGATATGGGTGCCGCTTTCCATTTGCCCCAAAGGGGCAACGCATACCAGCCCAGGGTGCAACCATGGGGATAGGGTCGTGGGCATGCATCGGGGACACGGATGGTGGGTGTGCATCCGGGGGACGGATGGCGCGTATGGATGCGCTCTGAAGGAGCGCCGCATCGTTCGGGCGCGGGTGTCGGCGCGGGTGGGTGATGCGACCATCTGCGGCGTTCCGTTAGAATGCGGAAATGTGCGTGGCCTGATTCCCAGGGCGCTGCCCTGGGCTGGTATGCTCTGCCCCGTTGGGGCAGGAATTGCTCGAGCGCCTTGTGGTCGGTGACTTCTCGTTGCGACATGTGACCTCACGCAGGTGTGATGGTCGGTTATCGGCGTCTGCGGCCCGTTGTTGCGGCGGGCGGTGCGGATTTTTGGGAGGGGGGCGATGGGCCGCGGAACTCTTCTCTTGACCCTCCCTCGCGCTCAGAGAGATAGTTCGGCCGATTCTGTCGTCTCACAACCCCGCCCAGAGATTTCCATGACGGAAGCACGCGCACAGGACCTGCCCTCCACGGTCAGAGAAAACAGGTCCAGCGGAGTATCCGGCTTCCTGCTTTACCCACTCTACATTGCCGCGATGGCAGCACTTTTAACCCTGTGCGACGGACTCTCGCACGTTCGTCTCAACGTACTTTCTTACACGCATCCTGAACGCTGGTCGCTCCTCGCGGGGCAGCCGACCGGCGAGGTATTCATTGGGTTTCTTCGCATTGGTGCTTTTTGCACGGCGACAGGCTGGGCCATTTTTCGCCATTACCCCGCGCGTTCCGTTGTTCAAGGAGTAGGGAGCTCGCTGGCGTTTGCAGCGTTGTATCTCGCGAGCGGCATCTTCAAGGATTACCCCATGTCGCTCCACGTCGCGTTCATGGTGACCTGGGCTGCGCATCTGCTCACATTCGAGCACGACCGAATCCGTCTGCTTCTCTTCTCTCTGCTTCTCGGCCTGCTTGGGCCGTCGTTCGAAGGGTACTTCGTTGAGCAGGGGTTCTTCGCCTACAAGGTGTCGCACGCCTACCACGTCCCCGTCTGGCTCGGGGACCTCTACCTTCATGGTGGGCTGGCCGTGGCGGCCACGATATCGATCGTTGAGAGGTGGCGTGTTGCCGGGTTCAAGCGGGGCTGAACCATTGTGAGCCGGGG
>CAIWGR010000690.1 GCA_903912275.1 uncultured delta proteobacterium | reverse complement strand
TCCGCCGGCGCTGGGCGTGGAGAACAACGACTGGGTCTGCGGTCCCGCCGGCTATCTTGCAGGCACCGCAAGCGCTGATGCTGCCGCCATCGCGGAGCGGAGCTGCGCTTCATGGCCGGGTGCATCGAACTGCGTTTGCCTCTGCGATCCGCTGGGCGAGGTATGCGACGAGGGCGTGATGTAGGTGGCCGGCAACGGCTTGGAGTGAAACGACAGATGCACTAGGGGCGGGCGACGGGCCGCTGCTTCCGGCCGCTTCGACCCTCTCGACCGGTGCTTCATGTCTCGATTTGCTCCCTCCCTGTTGATTGCCGCTGGACTGCTCTTCGCCGTCGGCTGCTCCGAAGACACCACCCGCCGCGGTGGTGGTGGCGGAGGCGGTGGTGGTGGCGGAGGCGGTTCGACCGATACCGGTAGCGTAGCCGACACGGGCACGACCGACGACACGGGCGCAGTCACAGATACGGGCACGGCGACCGACACCGGCGCTGCAGACACCGACATCCCCGATTCGATCGGTCTGGCCGACCTCGGGTTTGGCTGCTTCCAAGACAACCTCTGCCAGAGCGGGCTCTGCCTCGACAGCAGCCTCTTCCCGACCCCGTTCTGCTCGGAGCCCTGTTCGGCGGCATCGGATTGCGGCTCGGGTGTCGGATTTGGCTGCACGACGGTTCCCGACGCGCCCACACCCGGCACCTACTGCGTGCCCAGTCAGGATTGCTTCGACAACGACGGCGATGGCTATGGTGTGGGCAACCTCTGTGACGGCCCGGACTGCAACGACACCGACCTCCGCGCCTTCCCCGGCTCAACCACGCCCGAGTGCGGCGGCACGGTCGACTTTGACTGCGACGGCGCTGTTGGCTGCGCCGATAGCGGTTGCGCCGCAAGCCCCGCCTGCGCTGCGCCGAGCGAGAACTGCACCAACGGAATCGACGATGATGCGGACGGCCAGGCCGACTGCCGCGACAGCGACTGCTCAGGCCTCTCGGTCTGCCTCGAGAACTGCACCGATGGCCGCGACAACGATGGCGATGGTCGCACCGATTGCGCCGACAGCGACTGCTCCGCAGTGGCGACCTGCGTCGAGAACTGCACGGACGGACGCGACAACAACGGCAACGGCCTTGTTGATTGCGCCGACAGCGCCTGCACCGCTGCACCGGCCTGCGCACCCGTGGGTGGCGAAGACTGCAGCAACGGCGTCGACGACAACGCCAACGACCTCTTCGACTGTGGCGATCCCGACTGCTTCGGCACGGTCGCTTGCGCCAACAGCTGTTCGCAGTTCGGTCGTGCGACCGGCGTCGGTGTAACCTGCACCTCGGACGCCACCTGCGGTACGGGCGGCTTCTGCGGCTGGCGCGGCGCGGCTGGTACGCGCGCCTGTATGCAGTCCTGCGTGACGGAGGACTGCACGACGGGCTGCGGCACGGGCGAGATCTGCTCCGGCCTGCTCGACACCAGCTCGCTGCCAATCCCTGCGCCCGACGGCAACCTCATCGGCGGCTGCTTCAACAACGCCGCAAACCGCCCGAACTACACCACCTGTGGCGCACCGACGACGCCCTGCGTCGGCACTTCGGAGTGCTTCCAATATGAGTCCACGGCGGTCTACGGCATGTGCACGCCGAACTGCGCGAGCACCGGCGTCTGCAACTCGGTGGCAGGGTTTGCCGCCTTCTGCGACCTCGATCCCACCGGGACGGGGACGCCCGACTTCTGCTCCATCCATTGCGGCACCGGCGACACCTGCCCGAGCAACATGCTTTGCGTGGCGCTGGCGGACGGCATCGGCCGCTGCGTCGTCGACCGCTAGCCCCTCGCTACAGAGCGCTGCAACAGCGCTTCAAGGGTCGTCGGGTCGGCGTCCTCGAGCCGCTTGAGGTAGAGGCAGCCCTTGCCGGTGGTGTGCTTGCCGAGTTTTGCCATGAGGGCAGCGTCGTCGAGCGCCTCGGCGCCGAGGTAGAGCGTGAGCGCTGCCTTGCGGGGCGAGAAGCCGACCTTGAACCAGTCGAGCTCGCGACCGCTCTCGTAGACCAGATGGGTCTCGCCGAAGCCGACGATCGCGGCGCCCCACATGCGTGGCGCTGCGCCCGTCGCCTGCTGCATGAACTGCGCGAGATGCTCGCACTCGGAGCGCCTGGGCTGTTCGAGCGTGAGGAAGAAGTCTGCCGCCGACTGCGCGGTGGCCTGGGTCTTGTTTGCTCCCAAGGTTACCTGCCGAGGTAGTCGAGGTAGAGCGCCTCGCGCTCTTCGAAGGTGAGATCGGTGCGTGCGCCGAGCGCCCGCTCGCGGGCGATCCGGGCCTCGGCGAGGGTGGCGGTGGCTGCTGCCGAGATGTTGAGCGACTCGACGAAGCCGACCGTCGGCACTGTGAAGGCGCCGTCGGCGGCTGCGCGGAAGGCAGGGCTCAGACCGGCATGTTCGGCGCCGAAGACGAGCGCAATCTTGCGATCAAATCGGACCTGGGAGAGCGGCACAGCGTTGCGGACGTCGGCGACCCAGATGGCGTGGCCGCTGGCACGCAGCGAGGCGATCGCCTCCTCGGCCTGCTGCCAGATGTGCATGTTGAGCCACTTTTCGGCGCCGCGCGAGACAGCGCGCGGGTTGCTCTTCTTGGCGAAGGCAGGGTTGACGACGTGGCAGTCGAGGAAGCCGAAGGCCTCGACGCTGCGATAGACGGCTGCCTGGTTTCCGGGGTCGTAGAGGGAGTCGAGGACGACCGTCACGCCGCGCATGCGCCGGTCGACCACCTCACGGATGCGGGCCTGGCGCGCTGCCGTAAGCGTCGAATCGGGGGCGGTTTGGGGCTCGTCGAGGTGGGATTCGGTCAAGGTCGAGGCTCGCTTCGGGGTGCGCCGGCGGGTTTGACCCTTGGGGCGTGCGGTGGTAGCAGCCTGCCGCCCGTTCGGCCTCGTTTTGAGGGTGAGTGGGGGCTCGGCGCCGCGGCGCCTTCCCTGCAGCAGTTTGGTTGGTCATGCAAGGTTTGGAACTGATTCTTGGAGTTGCCCTCCTCGTAGTGGGCTATTTGTGGTTCTCGGCGCGCGGTGACGCGGCCGCTTGGAAGGCGCAGGCCGAGGCGAAGGCACCCGCGAAGGCGGCTGCTCCTGCGCCCGTGGCGAAGGCTGAGGCAAAGGCGCCGAAGGAGCCCAAGCAGACCGACGAACTGGCAGAAGTGCGCAAGCAGATGGAGTCGCTCCGCAAGCAGATGGCTGCCAAGGAGAACGAGGCCAAGGATGCCCGCGAGGCGCTGAAGGGAGCCAAAGAGAAGGCCCACCAGAGCACCAAGCAGGCTGAAGGCCTCGCGAAGACGGTTCGCGAACTGCACGAGAAGATCGCGTCGGCTGGCCCGGTCGACAAGCTCTTGGCCCAGAACGCCGAGCTCAAGCAGTTGGTGAAGGAGGCCCAGTCGCGCGCCTCTGGTTCCGCCGAGCCCAAGATCGTCGAGAAGATCGTCGAGAAGATCGTGACCCTGAGCGACTCCGAAGCGGTGTCGCAGTTGCAGGAGGCGCACCAGCGCGAGATCGCAGACCTTCGCAAGGCGGCCGATGGCCGCCGCACCGGTGAGGCCGGCCTGCGCGAAGAGCGCGAGCGGGTGAAGACCGAGCTCGAGGGGCTCCGCAAGAAGCTCACCAAGGCCCTCAACGATGTGGACCGGGAGCGTCGGCGCGCTGACCACAACGACAAGGCCTATCTCATCATGAAGAACCAGCTGGAGGCCGCGCTGGACCGTGCTGCCCATGTGGATCTGAGCCTCCGCCGGCCCGACGCCCTCTACCCGGGCGAAGTGGTTGCGCCGCGCCCCAAGCGTGAGCGTCCCGCCGCCGAAGCAGTTGCTCCCGCAGAGATTGCAGCACCCGTTGCTGAAGTGGCCGCCGAGGCTGTCGCTGAAGTTGCGGCGCCCGCTGAGGAGGTGGCGGTTGAGGCTGTCGCTGAAGTTGCCGCGCCCGCTGAAGAAGTGGCCGTCGAGGCTGTCGCTGAAGTTGTCGCGCCCGCTGAGGATGTAGCCGTCGAGGCTGTCGCTGAAGTTGCCGCGCCCGCTGAGGAGGTGGCCGTTGAGGCCGCCGCTGAAGTTGCCGCGCCCGCTGAGGAGGAGGCCGTTGAGGCCGCCGCTGAAGTTGCCGCGCCC
>CAIWGR010000689.1 GCA_903912275.1 uncultured delta proteobacterium | reverse complement strand
GGACCCGATTCGGTACCTCGAGACCTGCCCCTCTTCGGACGGCGCCGGAGCGATGATTCTGGTGTCGGAGGATGTGGCCGAGGCCAGCGGAAAGAAGGTCGCCTGGGTGCATGGCACGGCCAACCGGACGGAGGCCATCCTCTATCCGCGCCGCAACCAGCTGCTCCCGCAGGCCGGTTCGGACTGCGCCAAGGCGCTCTACAAAGAGGCCGGCATCACCGACCCGAAGCAGGAGATCGACACCGCGGAGATCTACGTTCCCTTCGCCTGGTTCGAGCCCATGTGGCTCGAGAACATCGGGCTCGCCGACGCCAACGATGGTTGGAAGATGGTGGACGCGGGCGACACGATGCTCGGCGGCCGTCAGCCCATCAACCCGTCGGGCGGTGTGCTCTCGTCGAACCCGATTGGTGCCTCGGGCATGCTCCGCTTTCTGGAGGCAGCGCACCAGGTGCGTGGCACCGCGGGCGAGCATCAGGTGGAGGGCGCGAAGAAGGCGCTCGGCCATGCCTACGGCGGCGGCTCTCAGTACTTCGCGATGTGGATCGTAGGCGCCGAGAAGCCCTAGTCCGAAACAGTTCTTTCTTACGACGACAGGTTCCGTATGCACTTCAACATCGCCGACCTCTACGAGAGCGTAACCGATGTGGTCCCCGACCGGACTGCGCTGGTGAGCGGCAGCTCGCGCTTCACCTTTGCCGAGCTCGACACGCGCGCCAACCGGCTCGCGCATGCCCTTGCAGACCGCGGCCTCAAGGCTGGTCAGCACCTCGGCCTCTACCTCTACAACGGTGAGGAATACATGATTGCGATGCTCGCAGCCTTCAAGCTGCGGGCGGTGCCGATCAATGTGAACTACCGGTATGTGGCGGAGGAGCTGAAGTACCTGGTGCACGACGGCGACCTGACGATGCTCTTCGCGGAGTCGGACCTCGAGGGCGAGGTGCGGGGCGCGCTGGCGGAGAAGACGCCAGTGACCACCGTGGTCTGGACCGAGGCGGGGAATTCGGGCCGTCCGGCGCCCGCGATCGCGGGCGTGGAGAGCGGCTGGTTCCGCGATTTTGCTGCGCACGAGAAGAGCGACCGCGACTTCGAAGAGCGGTCCGATGACGACCTCTACATCGTCTACACGGGCGGCACGACGGGCATGCCGAAGGGCGTCATGTGGCGCCAGGGCGACATCTTCTTCGCGGGTCTTCAGGGCGGTCGCCCGGGCGACGACCCGGTGAGCCATCCGAGCGAAGTTGCAGCACACATTGTGGCCGGCAACACGAGCCCTTCGTGCATCTCGCCTGCTGCTCCGCTCATTCACGGCGCGGCACAGTTTGCCTCGTGGATTGCGCTCATGACGGGCGGCAAGGTGGTGCTGACGCCGGGCCGGAGCTTCGACGCGGCGCTCACGCTGGAGTCGATCTCGCGCGAGGCTGTGGGCGTGCTCAACCTCGTGGGCGACGCGATGGCGCGGCCCTTCGCGGAGATGCTCGAGGCCAACCCCGGCAAGTATGATCTCTCGAACCTCTACGTGGTCACCTCGGCGGGCGCGGTGCTGTCGGAGCATGTGAAGCAGAAGCTCAAGAAGCTGCTGCCCTACACGATGATTCTGAACAACTTCGGCGCGTCGGAGACGGGTCACCAGGGGACGGCGCTCGACACGGGCGAGGGCGGCCCCGTGAAGTTCTTCATGCTGGGCGATAACACCGCTGTGCTCGACGAGGAGATGCAGCCCATCGCGCCCGGCGATCCGCGCATCGGCAAGCTTGCGCGCACGGGCCACATCCCGCTCGGCTACTACAAGGCGCCGGAGAAGACGGCGGCCACCTTTGTGCACGACAAGGAGGGGCGCCGCTGGGTCATCCCGGGCGACTTTGCGACCATCGACGCCGAGGGCATCATCACGCTGCTCGGACGCGGCGCGGTCTGCATCAACACGGGCGGAGAGAAGGTCTTCCCCGAAGAGGTGGAGGAGGCGCTCAAGGGCCACCCCGCGATCTACGACGCGGTCGTGGTCGGCGTGGCCGATCCGCGCTGGGGCGAGCGGGTCACCGCGCTGCTGAAGGTCCGCGACGGCGTGACCGTTACGCCCGACGAGGTCATCGCTCACTGCCGGACGAAGGTGGCCGGCTACAAGGTTCCGCGCGATGTCTGGTTCGTGGAATCGATGGAGCGGCACCCGAGCGGCAAGCCCGACTACCGTTGGGCAAAGACGACGGCGACGGCGCTGGCCAACCCATGAGCGAGCTGCCGAAGGGGCCGCTGACACGGGAGTTCTGGGAGATCCCGGAGACCGTTGAGGACCCGCAGTGGGCAGGGCGGCGGCTGGTGTCGGAGGCGACGCGCAAGGTGGCCCACAAGGTGGTGGTGACCTTCGCGCCGCCCGATGTGCTCGACCGCGCTGCAGCACTCATCAACGAGGCAGCAGCGTTGCTCGAGGGGCATCCCGCGTGGAGCGTGAAGCAGGCCTATGAGGGTGGGCAGCTGAGCCAGTCGCCGCAGCAGTATGCCGACCGGCAGTCGATCATCGGACGAGCCAATCCGTTTGCGCCGCCGCTGCGGCTGCGGCGCGAGGGCGACGAGGTCATCGGCGAGGTGGTCTTTGACCATGCGCATGGCGGTGCGCCCGGCTGGGTGCATGGCGGCCTCGTTGCCACCATCTTCGACCAGGCGATGGGCTATGTGCTCATCACGAACGGCTACCCCTGCGTCACCGCCAGCATGGAGGTGAAGTTCGAGAAGCCGACGCGGCTTCACACCGGGCTGGTGCTTCGTGCACGCGAGGTTGGGCGCGAGGGCAACCGGGTGAAGGTGCATGCCGACCTGTGGGACGGCGAGCAGCGGCTGGCGCAGTCGTGGGGCGAGTTTGTGCAGCTCGACGCGGCCCGCTTCCGCAAGATTGCGCTGCAGCAGAAAGAGAGCTGAGGCTCAGCCTTCGAGGAAGGCAGCGACGGTGTTTCGCCACCGCTCGGGGAGTTCGATGGGGATGGTGTGGCCGGCGCCCGACCAGGCCTCGTGGTGGGCCCGCAGGAGCGAGGCGAGGCGGGTCGCAGACTCGGCCGAGACGAGCGGGTCTTCGAGCGAGGTGATGAGGAGCGCGCGGGCGCGGACGACGGCGGCGT
>CAIWGR010000688.1 GCA_903912275.1 uncultured delta proteobacterium | reverse complement strand
TCCATGGTGAGGTCCCACGACTCGTAGACCGCGCTCTTGGCGAGGCGGACGGCGAGCGGCGCGTTGGAGGCAATCTTCTCCGCGCGGCGGCGGGCATGCTCCATGAGCTCGGAGGGATCGACGATCTCATTGATGAGGCCGATGCGCTCGGCCTCGATGGTGTCGATGAGCCGGCCCGTCAGGACGAGGTCGAGGGCGCGGGGGAAGCCGATGATGCGGGCCAGGAAGTAGGCGCCGCCGTCGCCGGGAATCAGGCCGATCTTGACGAAGGTGGAGCCGAAGCGGGCGCCGTTGGCGGCGATCCGGATGTCGCACATGCAGGCCAGGTCGAGGCCTGCGCCCACGGCGGGGCCGTTGATGGCGGCGATGACCGGCTTCTCGAACCGGGCGAGGCGGCGCGGGATGCGCTGGATGCCCCGCTTGTAGCGGCTGCGCAGCCGCACAGGGTCGCCCTCAAACATGCCCTCGTGGTCGAGCATGAGCTTGATGTCGCCGCCCGCCGAGAAGGCGCCGCCCGCTCCTGTGATGATGAGGCAGCGGACCGAGTCATCCTCCTCCGCAACGTCGAGAACATGGACGATCGAGTCGATCATCTCCTCGCTGTAGGCGTTGCGCGCGTCGGGCCGGTTGAGGGTGAGCGTCGCGATGCCGTCGGAAACTTCGTAGAGGATGTCTTGGATCTGCATGAGGGGGTTCCGGAGGGAGGGCGGTCGAGCCGCGCTGGAGACTAGAGGAATGGCCAAAGCTCGAGCAGCAGCCCGCCAAGGAAGACGGGCAGCCCGCTCCGGCGAACATTGGCGAGCCGGTGCGTCGCTTCGCCCTGAGATGGGTCTTGGGCGAGCGTGGTGATGGCCCGGTCTGCAAAGAGCGTGACGGCTGCGACCGCGATGGCGAGGAGCCCGTGCGTAGGACGCAACAAGGCGTCGGAGAGGTAGAGCTGCGTCGTGGCCTCCGCTGCAAAGTAGACCAGCGCGCCGGTCGCCACGAGGTGGCGGAAGAGCGTGCGCTGCAAGATACGGAACTTGCGGAGCGAGGTGCCGAGCGAGAGCGCATTGCCATGCTCTACCGCGACGATGGCGAGCGCCCACAGGCCTGCACCCCAGAGGGTGAAGCCGATGATGCGGAGCGATGGCAGGAGCGTGGCCAAGGGGATGCTGCGCGGGGGGTGGCAGGGTCGCCGCAGGGTAGCCAACATGCGACTGCCGTCAAACAACCTCGCACCGTCGCTGCTGCCGCGCTGCGTCAGCGGGCGCGCCGCCTGTGCGCTTCGTAACAGGCCTCGCGCCAGGCCAGCAGGTCGGAGAACTCTTGCGCCAGTGCCGGGTGGGTGAAGCAGGCACGGGTGGCCTCGCCCATCTGGAGGCTCGCATGGGGCGAGACAAAGTGGAGCGAGCTGGCGAGTGCGATGTCTGCGAAGGTGAAGCGGTCGCCGACGGGATGGCCACCGCCGTCGCGAATGGCCAGCCGCCCTGCTTCGAGCGTCTTCCAGATCGTCTGCTCGGCCGCCTCGGAGGAGGCCTCTCCGAAGTCATACTTCCGGGTGAGGAAGGCGATGCCGACGTCGGCCAGCGGTGCGAAGAAGGGATAGAGCGCGCCGCGCAGCGGCGCAGGCAGCGCCTCGCGACGCGCCGCCTCGGAGCCAGCAACCCTCCGTGTGGCCAGGATGCGGCCTGCCGCCAGCGCCGCCTCGCACCGGTAGTTCCACTCCTCAATCTCCTCCAGGTGAGCTTCGGGGAAGAGGGTCCCGTCGCCCTGGCCATCTGCCCATCGGGCGATGCGAAGCGAATCGGAGATGGGCTCACCCGCGCCGAGCAGCGTGGGAATCGAGACGGCACCGGTGAGGCCACCCCGCTTGAACCGGAAGGAGGCCTCAGAGAGCAGCGGGGTGTAGGCCACCTCCGTGAAGGCAACCCCCGCGTGGTCCAGGGCCCAGCGGGCCTTCTCGGACCAGGGCGAGTAGGAGGCGGCATACAATGTGTGGGGCATGGAGCGGCGCCTAAGGGTTGACAGCGGCGTGGGCAAGTTTGGTTGCCAGCAATTGTGCCAAACTGTCACATCAGGGAGCGCTCCTTGTCACACAGTTGGTATTCGGTCGCCGCCATGAAGCGTCGCGCCTCCATCTCTACCGCCCTGCTCCTTGCCTGCGGGTTCGCATCCTGCGGTGAGCTCCCGGATGCGCGCGACGCTTGGGTCTGCAACGTGCTGGCAGAAGACAACGAGCTCATGCTCGGTCGCGACGCCGAGCGGGTGGAGGCGAAGCTGCAGGCGATGACGGAGGACCCCTACCTCTGGTTCCGTGGCACCGCAGGGCTCTACTACCGCGAGGTCGTCTGGCCCTCCAACGGCTGGCTCTTTGCGGGTGGCTCGGAGGCGGCCGCATCGGATGTGCAGCTGATGGGCGACGCCCACCTCGAGAACATCGGCACCTATCTCGATGAGGCTGGTACGCTGCGGGCCGAGTACAACGACTTTGACGCTGCAGGTTTCGGCGCCTTCTGGCTCGAGGTCTGGCGGCTGGCGACCAGCTTTGTGATGCTCGACCGCGCCGGCCTCGACGCCGCAGACCCTGTCACCGGTCGCATCTGGGCCGGCTGGGTCGCGGAGGGCTACATCGACGCCGTGCTGGCCGCCGAAGCGGGCGCGCCCCTCCCACCGGTGGTCGACAACGGTCGCGGGGGCCGCATCCTCGCCGAACTCTTTGCCAAGGCGCGGAAGAAGGG
>CAIWGR010000687.1 GCA_903912275.1 uncultured delta proteobacterium | reverse complement strand
TCGCGCACCTCGCGGCCGCGTTCGCCGATGAGCGCGATGACGTTCACGTCCGCCTCGGCGCGGCTGGCCATCATGCCGAGCAAGGTGGACTTGCCGACGCCGCTGCCCGCGAAGATGCCGAGGCGTTGGCCGCGTCCACAGGGGATGAAAGTGTCCAGCGCCTTGATGCCGGTCTGGAAGGGCTGGCTGATCCGCTGGCGTTTGAGCGGGTGCGGCGGCTGGCGGTGCGCGCCCGCCATCCGCTCGGCGGCGATGGGGCCGCGGCCGTCGAGCGGCTTGCCCAGGCCATCGATCACGCGGCCCTTGAGCGCGTCGCCCACGGGCACGAGCAGCGGTGAGCCGAGCGCGACGACCTCGCTGCCGGGATGGATGCCGCGCACCTCTCCGAGCGGCATGAGCAGGACGTGGTTGTTCCGGAAGCCGACGACTTCCGCAAGCGTCGAGCCATCGTGGCGCGCGGACCCGATACGGCAAACCTCGCCCACGGCGGCGAGTGGTCCCTCGGACTCGATGACGAGCCCGATGAGCTGCACGACACGCCCGCGGTTTTCGAGCACGTGCGTGGACCGCGCCCGCTCCAGCAGATGGGAGAGGCGGTTGGGCGCTGCGATTCCGGGGGCGGGTTGCATCAGTTCAAAAGGGATCCGCGCAGCAGTCCGAGCTTGGTTTCCCGGCGGGTGTCCACGGAGCCGAAGCCCGTCTCGACGAGGCAGCCCCCGCGCGAGATCTCCGGCGAGCCGTTGAAGCGCATCCGCTCGCCGCCGGCCTCTTCGAGCAACAGCGGCGAGTTCACCTGCTGCAACAGCGCGTGGTCTTCCGGGTGCAGGTGAACGGTGATCACGCCCGTGTCCGCGAGCCGCGCGATGCCCTCATGGACGGCGGCCTCGACCATCTCGACGGAAATGGGCAGGCCGGCCACGAGTTTTTGCGCGACCTCCAGCGCCAACTCGACGAGCGTGGCTTCGCACTCGCGGGCGACTTGCGGGAGGCTCTGACGCAAGGCGGCGAACACGCCGTTTTGCAGATCGAGCAGTTCCGTGCGCTGGCGGAGGAGCTGTTCGCCCAGCGCCCGCTCGCCCTCGCGGCGGCCACGCTCGAAGCTCTCGCGCTCACGATCCGCGCCGCACGGCTCCGGCCCCTCGGTGAGCGGAAGGCTTGAGAGGCGGGCGTCGCGCAGCGGGCGGGGCAGGACGAGGGTGTCAGACCATGACTTCATTGGTGGAACTCTGCTTTGCGTCGTCCAGATTGATCTCGCCCTCGCTCTCCAGCCGTCGAGCCACCTCGATGATGCGCAACTGCGCGGCCTCGATGTCGCGCAGCTTGAGCGGTCCCATGAAGCTGATCTCCTCCCGGATCGACTCGGCGGCGCGCTTGGAGATGCAACCCAGCACCCGGGTCTGGAGCCACTCGCTCGCGGTCTTGAGCGCGATGGCGAGGTCGGTCATGTCCACGTCCCGGAGCAGGCGTTGCAGCGTGGTGGCTTCGAGCGCGCCCACCTCGTCGAACGTGAACATCTTCTGACGGATGGATTTCCCCAGCTCCGGGTTGCGCTCCTCCAGCGACATCAGCAGCGATTTGCTGACGGTCTTGTCCATCGCGTTGAGGACATTGGCCGCATTCT
>CAIWGR010000686.1 GCA_903912275.1 uncultured delta proteobacterium | reverse complement strand
TCGAGATGTCCCAGTAGGTGGGCGAGTAGGTGTCCCAGCTCGACGGCAGGAAGTCGCGCGTCAGCGTCATCGTGATGACGAACCGCTCGAACCACATGCCGATGTTCACGAAAATCGAGGCGATGAACAGCACCGTCGTGTTGGTGCGGAGCTTCTTCGACCAGAAGAGCTGCGGCGTGATGACGTTGCAGGTGATCATCGACCAGTAGGCCCACCAGTAGTTACCGAAGGCCCGGTTGATGAAGGCGAACTGCTCGTAGGTGTTGCCCGAGTACCAGGCGATGAAGAACTCCATCGCGTAGGCATAACCAACCAGCGTGCCCGTCAGGAGGACGACCTTCGCCATGTTCTCGAGGTGGCGCACCGTGATGATGTGCTCGAGCTTGTAGATGGCGCGGCAGGGGATGAGGAGCGTGAGCACCATGCCGAAGCCGGAGAAGATGGCGCCGGCGACGAAGTAGGGCGGGAAGATGGTCGTGTGCCAGCCCGGAACCTGCGAGGTCGCGAAGTCGAACGAGACGATCGAGTGGACCGAAAGGACCAGCGGCATGGAGAGCGACGCGAGCAGCAGGTAGGCCCGCTCGTAGTGCTGCCAGTGGCGGTTGGAGCCGCGCCATCCGAGCGAGAAGAAGCCGTAGAGCCCCTTCGAAAGCGCC
The DNA here is from genome assembly GCA_903912275.1 of uncultured delta proteobacterium. Taxonomy (GTDB): domain Bacteria; phylum Myxococcota_A; class Bradymonadia; order REDH01; family REDH01; genus CAIWGR01. The sequence continues at coordinate 2,161 of CAIWGR010000686.1, read as the reverse complement.
GTCTTGGAGCGGTCGCGCATCGTCGCAAGGTCGGGGACAAGACCCGTGTACCAGAAGAGCAACGAGACCGTTCCATAGGTGCTGACGGCGAAGAAGTCCCAGAGCAGCGGGCTCCGGAAGTTCGGCCACATCCCCATCTGGTTGGGCAGCGGCGCGAACCAGTAGAGCAACCAGACGCGGCCGACGTGGATGGTCGGAAAGACCAACGCGCAGACAACGGCAAAGAGCGTCATGGCCTCGGCGGCCCGGTTGATCGAGGTCCGCCACTTCTGCCGGAGCAGGTAGAGAACGGCCGAGATCAGCGTGCCGGCGTGGCCGATACCGATCCAGAAGACGAAGTTGACGATGGCCCAGCCCCAGGCAACCGGGATGTTGAGGCCCCAGATGCCGGTTCCCTGCCAGAACAGGTAGCCGATGGAGATACCCAGGTTGGCCAGGAGGAGGAGGCCGATGCCGAGGATGATGTACCAGATCTTCGGAGCTGCGCTCTCGATGGGTCGGGCAACCGACTCGGTAATGGCCGAAAGGGTCTGTTCGCCGAGGACGAGCGGCGCGCGCTCGTCCAGGGGATCAAAGAGGGAATTGTCCATGCCTGCGGATGCCATGGGTTAACCGAGCTCCGGGTTGGGATTGCTGATCTTGGCCAAGTAGGTGGTGCGGGGGCGGAGGTTGAGCCACTCCAGCACTGCGTAGTTCTGGTCCATCTTCTTGAGCACCGAGACCCGGCTGTCGGGAAGCGCGATGTTGCCGAAGGTGATGGCCTCTGCGGGGCAGGCCTGCGCGCAGGCCGAGGTGAAGGCGCCCTCTTCGATCATGCCGTCGCGCTTGCCATTCACCTTCGAGGCGATGTGGGCGGCGCTGATGCGCTGCGAGCAGTAGGTGCACTTCTCCATCACGCCGCGGAAGCGGACGGTGACGTTGTTGTTCCGCTGCATCCGCAGAAGCTCGTTCGCCGTGTCGGCTTCTTTGTTGTAATTGAAGAAGTTGAACCGGCGGACCTTCAGCGGGCAGTTGTTCGAGCAGTAGCGGGTACCGACGCAGCGGTTGTAGGCCATGTCGTTCGTGCCCTCGGGGCCGTGGACGGTGGCGGCAACCGGGCAGACCTGCTCGCAGGGTGCTGTCTCGCAGTGGGCGCAACCCATGGGCTGCGTCATGAGCTTGGGGGAGTTCTCGTCGTCACCGACGAAGTAGCGGTCGAGACGGATCCAGTGCATCTCGCGGCCGTTGAGGACCCGCTCCTTGCCGACCACCGGGATGTTATTCTCGGCTTGGCAGGCGATGGTGCAGACGTTGCAACCCGTGCAGGAGGTAAGGTCGATGACCATGCCCCACTGGTGCGGGTACTTCTCGTTGTTCTCATACTTCATCGGCTTGCCGGTGAACTCGCCGTCCGACTTGTCCCAGAGCGACTCGAGCTCCTCCGGCTCCATCAGGTCCTGCTCGTGGATGACCTTGGGGTTCTTGGTGAACTCCTCGATCTCCGCGTGGCGGAGGATGGGGCGGTCTGCGGCTTCGCTGTCGCCGCGCATCTTGCTGTGGTCCTGCGTCAGCGCGAGCAGGTAGGTGCTGCCGCTCTTGGCGACGGTTGCGCCGGCGAGGAAGCCGGTCGTCATCGTGCTGCGGAGCGGATGGGTGTTGAAGCCAACCTTCTCCGTAGCAACGCGGCCCCCGAAGGTGCGGCCGTAGCCCATGGGCACGAGGATGGTAAAGTCGGCGACGCCGGGCGTGACGAGCACCGCGATGGTGACCTCGCGGCCATCGACCGTAAGCTTCACGATGTCGGAGGACTCTTTGCCGGTCTCGTCGCCGGAGCCAAAGCGGAGCCCCAGTTCGCGTGCCGTCTTGGGGCTGACCATCGCAGCGTTGTCCCAGGTCAGCTTGGTGACCGGGTCGGGGAGCTCCTGCAGCCAGGCGTTGTTGGCAAAGCGGCCGTCATAGGTCTTGTTGTCGAGGGCGAAGACGGCCTCGAGCGCGGCCTTGGTGGGGGCAGCCGCAGGGGTCAGCTTCGCAACCTGCGCCGACAGCGGCGCCCAGTCCCAGGTGGGGGTGACGGAGCCGGTCGGGGTGGCGAACTTGCCGCTGTGGAGCGAACGGCGCCAGGCGGTCTCAAAGTCGCCGGGGATGGCGGCCTTCCACTGGTCGCGCACGAGATCGTAGCCCG
>CAIWGR010000685.1 GCA_903912275.1 uncultured delta proteobacterium | reverse complement strand
TCGGCTACCACGCGGAAGCGGGCACATGCCTCAACGATTCGCAGAGTTGCTTTATCCCCGGCGACGGCGTCTCGACGTCGGACGGCTATGGCGTCCAGTACTGGGACGGTGCTGGTTACGGCGCCTGCACCCTGAACTACTGCAACTACACGGACACGGAGTACAACGGGGCCTGCTACCCGTCGCAGCGTGACTGCTCGAACGCCGATGGCGCCGGATACAGCTACTTCGACGGTAACTACGGCGAGTACACGATTTGCTACCTCAGTTACTGCTACGATCCGGCCCGCCAACCAGTGGGCGGGGACACCTGTCTCCTGGCGTCCTATGAGCCCTGCTCCTTCTCTTCGGAGTGCGCGAGCAGTATCTGCTTCTTCGGCACCTGCTACTAGTCGTCGCCACGTAACACATTATGGCTGTCGAGCGCTGTGGGTCAGCCTTCGCGCTCATCTGCCGTTCGCGTCCCACAGGCATCACCTAGATAAGTGTGCCCCGTAGCGTCGGGGCAGACAGGGTAACCGGTTCTGCGTGACGGTCCGGCGAGGGGTGGGGGGCACCTGGTCCATGGGGGCGCCCGCCTCTTCCTGAGCGGCGCCTTCTACTGAGCCCCCACCCAAAACTTCACGCAGCCATCGCCTGATCGACACGCAGCACAGCCACCCTCCGCAGGCTCGGTCGGAGGTCGTCAGGCATGGCTGCATCAACATCACGCTTTCGCGCAGTGCTCCGCATCGCGCTCGCCGGCTTCGCGGCCTTCGCCGTCTACTTCTGCATGTATGGCTTCCGGAAGCCCTTCGCGGTGGCAAGCTGGGAGCATGAGGCAGGACTCGGCGACATGGGGCTCAAGACCCTCCTCGTCGTCGCCCAGCTCCTCGGCTACACCGCCTCCAAGTTCCTCGGCATCAGCGTCTGCTCGGGCGAAGGGCAGCGCAAACGGGCCGCCTGGCTCATCGGCCTCATCCTCTGCGCCGAGGCTGCGCTGCTCCTGCTGCCGGTGCTCCCGGGCCCCTGGAAGGCGCTCGCCCTGGTCCTCAACGGGCTGCCGCTCGGCATGGTCTGGGGGCTCGTCGTCTCCTACCTCGAGGGCCGTCGCTCCGCCGATGGCCTCATGGCAGTGCTCTCCTGCTCCTTCATTGTCTCGAGCGGCGTGGCCAAAGATGTAGGCCGCTGGGTCCTCGGCCAGGGCGTGAGCGAAGCCTGGATGCCGGCCGCCACGGGCGCACTCTTCCTGGTGCCGCTCCTGGCCTCGGTCTGGCTCCTCGACCGGACGCCTCCGCCCGACGCGGGCGACGTCGCCGCACGCTCGCTCCGCACCCCCATGTCGGCCGAGCAGCGGAAGGCCTTCGTTGCCCGCTTCCGGCTGCCGCTCGTGCTCCTCATTGGCGTCTACTTCCTGCTCACCGCCTTCCGCGACTACCGCGACAACTTTCAGGCAGAGGTGCTCAAGGAGCTGGGCGGCCTCTCTGGCGCAGCGGCCTTCACCAGCACCGAACTGCCGGTCGGGCTGGGCGTCATCGCCGTGATGGGGCTGCTGATGCTGGTGCGCGACAACCGGCGGGCGCTCATGGCCACCTTCGCGGTGATGATCGGCGGCCTGGCCTGCATGGGGCTCTCGACCCTCCTCTTCCGCGGCGAGCAGATGTCGGGGACCGTCTGGATGACCATGATGGGGCTCGGCGCCTATGCCGCCTATGTGCCCTTCAACGCCGTGCTCTTTGAGCGGGTGGTCGCCGCGACCCGCTCGCCCGGCAACGCCGTCTTTGCCATCTATCTCGCCGATGCCTTCGGCTACCTAGGCGCCGTAGTGGTGCAGACGGGGCGCGACCTCTTCTTCAAGGGTGTCTCGCCCGCCGGCTTTCTGGCAGACTTCAGCCTGCTGCTCTCCGCCACCGG